>JBBRHJ010000028.1:0-21655 GCA_038222885.1 Bacteroidales bacterium
GAAATGGAACTTGGAGGCATGGCCATCATTGCTGCATGGTGGGGAATATGGCACATTATCAGCGGATTGACATTGGCCTTTTACTGGTCGAAAAAACCTGTTATCGCCTGACATGAAGCATTGGTCAATCGGATATGAAATTCTAAAAAGCTATGTAAGGCTGGCATTTTGGCTAACGCACAAAAATATAGTCGTAACTGGCCGCCATTATCTTCCTGATGGTAAACCAATCATTTTTGCGCCCAATCATCAGAATGCACTGATGGATCCATTGGCGTTGGCCTGCACCAATAAATACCAATCGGTTTGGCTCGCAAGAGCAGATTTATTTAAATCAAAAACGGCACAATCATTCCTAAAATATCTGAAATTACTGCCGGTTTACCGTATTCGCGATGGTAAAGAAAACCTTTCCAACAACGAATATATTTTCGCTCAGGTAATCCATTTACTCGAGAATAAACAAACAGTTGCCCTTTTCCCTGAAGCAGCACATTCAGGCAAAAGAAAAATGCTCCCCCATAGAAAAGCAATTCCGCGCATTGCTCTGGAAGCTGAAGAAAAGAACGATTTCAACCTGGATTTGCAAATTGTTCCTGTCGGAATTTCATACAGCCATTATTGGGATTTCAACCGATCAATTGTTGTTGAATATGGCGAGCCTATTCCGGTGTCGGGATATAAAGCTGAATATTCAGAACATCCGCAAAAAGCAATGATGAGCCTGCGCGATGAAATTTATGATCGCCTGGTACCACTAACGCATCAAATAAACAGTGAGAAATATTATCAGGAATACATCACCCTCAGCCAAATGACTGGTGAAATGTATTCTAAAATTCATAGTTTCAGCAAGAACAAATACTTACAGATTTATAATGCAGAAAAGGATTTAGTTAGCCGGCTGGAGCAATTTGAAACAAAAGATCAGGAGCAATTTGATGAACTTATCAATGAATTGCAACAATATCAAGTTGAATTAAATAATTCCGGGTTGAATGATGCAAAAGTCAGATTGGCTGAAGCGGCCAATTGGCAAGGATTTTTTGCTCATCTGGTTGTTGCCGTTTTATCATTCCCAATATTTTCATTTGGTTTTCTAGTTAATGCCATTCCTTATTATTTACCACGGATAATTCTTCGTCGAAAAGTGAAAGATACCACCTTTCTGAGTACCTTTTATTTTGTTAGCGGATTAATTGTATTTCCATTGTATTACCTCGTTTCAACCTTCGTACTTTTTAGCTTTACCGATTCATGGATTGTTGCTGCCTTAAGTTTTTTTCTAATGCCATTTGGAGGCAAACTTGCTTATCAACTCCTGACTTTTTACCGATCAATTATTCAGGAATTTCAGATACATACAGCCAGAAAATCGAGCAAAAATATCCTTAGTCGATTGATTCAACAGCGGAACAAATTGATTGAATCAACTCTTGGCAAAGTAAATTTTTGAATTCAGTTGAAATTATCGGTAACAAACCAAAACAGATAGCATAGTTTTACTATTTTTGGGCGATCAAATGCGAGAGTAGCTCAGTGGTAGAGCATCAGCTTCCCAAGCTGAGGGTCGCGGGTTCGACCCCCGTTTCTCGCTCTGATATTCAAGGACTTACAAATTTAATTTTGTGAGTCCTTTTTATTTGCACCAAAATTTGCACCATAAACCATTTCTTAATTATCAGAAATCAGCTATTTCTTTGGCTTAAATCTATCCATATTCCCTTCCAATTATTTAAACACTGGGTAAAATCATTTGATTCACCATCAGCCATACGACCATTTACACCTTTACTCAGCATATACCATTCTCCTTCTATATTAATTTTTGATGTTTCGAAAAGACCATTATCGGGCATAAGCCAAAAGACCAGATCAAATTTTTTCTCATTATAGGGTCTTTTATTCATGTCATCGAGCCGTTTTCTTAAATCAGCTTCAGCAATGATTATGAAATCAATTTTGGAATTTTCATCATTAGCAAATGCAAAAATGAAATAATCAACAACATCTTCCCAGCGTGGCACTGGAAATTTAAAACGTGAAATTGTTTTTATTTCAATCCCGTTGTGGCTTCCATGAATTAACGGGATAACAGTTTTTGTACAAAGCAACCTTACAGATAGCAAATCGTTTTTATTACTACCTCTTTGCACTGTATAGCAACTGTGAATGTCGCCAATTAAGGTTAAATCATGGTCTTTAATAGCTTCTTTAAATGCTGATTTATAAGTCTTTTTGTTCATCGGATACTTAATGTCGTTTTACACAAATAACGTCCTAAATCAAGGTTATTTAATAAAAATAGTAATTTTAAAAATGGAATGAAATAGATCAACTTAGTTTATAACATAATTTATAATTTTTTATAAAAAATATTTGGGGTTAGGTCTTTTCATGGAGATTTAAATTTTTTCAGGATATTTTTTAATGCCTTGACATATAGATTATTGAAAATATTTTGGGATTATTTTTTTGATCTTGAAATTAATAGCATTTCTTAAAGTGCCAGAGAAGCAAGTCGTGTACCACACCAACTAAGGGGAGGGGCGCAATTTTACCAGCGGGGGGAGGAAGCATACGACAAAACCACGTACATTGAATGTTCGTATTCGAGTGATTGTATTAAATGTGATTGTCCGATTTAAATGCCAAATTAGGGGTTGTTTTTCTAAAAATAAATGAATTTGACAAATTACCAAAATAGCTTAAAATCTCGAATTGAAGTAAATCCTGTGCCTATGCCCAAATAGTAACATTCATTAAATAGATCATAACCTATAGTTAATTTTAAATGTTTTCTAATTGTATTATTTTTATCAATATTTACCTTTTCTCTTCCTTTAAATAAATATAACTTTGTATCTATAATTATACCAGCAGACCTAAAACCTTTATCAAAAGATGTATAGCCATCAAAAATGGAAATTGATGTATTAAGTTTATCATTATTCAATAAGTTGATACCAAAGGAAGATGACATGCCTATACTCGAAATCTGTTTAATTATGGGTGATTGGTTTGAACTATTATTATTCCTTGAAATTATATACCCATTTTCCTCACTTGTATTAATAAAATCGAGTTCTTCAGCAAAATATTTGTCAATTGAAATTTGATAAGTAAAAATTCCTTTATTAATATCAAAATTAATCCCAACTTTGGATATAATTCTATTAGAAGGAGATGACCAGTTTGTACCATGAATAGGAATATTGAATGGGTCACTTAAAAAAATCTTGCTATCTAAAGAAATTCCATAATTTTTTGTAGGGATTATTATTCTTGATATCATGTACAAGCTCGAATCTTGATGCAGTAATTCATTTTTATACATTTCATTAAAAATGGTGTTCTTATATTCCTTAAATTTTATTCTTTCGGTTGGATTTTTAACAAGTATCATATCAAAATACAGTAAATTAGCTGTTAGCTCCTCTTTATTGTCATAATAAGTATATAGCCTGTTTTTTAATTGAAGTTCATTTTCTACGGCAAATTTATATAGTAAAAATGATAGACTATCCTGCCGTATTACTTCCTTTTTTCGTAATGATCCTACTGTAAAAAAGTCATGGATCGTTATTGGTCTATTGCACATAAGATTAATCATCCAGTATTCATTAAAACTGAATAACCTATATTCTTTTATTAAAGAGATGTTCTCATTTAATTTTTTTACACAATTGCTGTAATCTTGCTCTTGTAAGTCTTTAAGAATTACCTTTCTTAATTGAATTGTATCTCTCATATAGTCTTCGTGAAATATATCTTGGGACATTCCATTGAAATTAGAAATGAAGATAATTACTAAATAGACTAAAACCTTAAGCCAAATAGTATAGTGTTTCATTGTCATATCTTTATTATATTTTATGTTACTTCTTGGTTTGTACAAAACCACTAAATGTAAAAAAGATAAATAGAATTAAAAGACTAGGTCTTGTTTGATTATAATAGGAATTTTTGTGGAAATGGGTGGATGAATTATGCATATTAATTAGTATAAATTAATCATAGTTTGCTGTTAATAAAGAAAGCTAAATTATTTAATTATTTAATTTGTGGTATTTATAAACATGAAAAGAATTAGTACAATTAAAAGCATTCACGACCTAATCCAAAAGGAATTTGATATTGCCTTACCAATTTCTTCGGGAACTGGCTTATCTATTGATGACCCAATCTTTATGAATGTTGATATTGATTATGTGCATAACGAATACGTGGTTTTAGAGTATCTTAGTTTTTCCCGATTTATGGAGTGGCAAAGAAAAGGTCAAAAACTAATCAATTACAATGACAGGTTCATTGATTGTCTCACAATTACTGTAAGTGATTTGACAGATAACATTGATAATATTTGGACTGAAAATTATTATTTTGATGTTACCGATTGCATTGGAATTAATCCTGACGGAATGGTTGAGATGGATTGACTTATTGTGGATATTTTTATTTAATCTATTGATAGGATTTAGGTATTCAAACGGGTTGAATTTTTTGATTTTCCACCGCAATTACCACCTCGTTTTTCTGATGTTCGATTCGTTTAAGGATTCGGTCAAGATAATCAGCACCTAAACTATTTTTTATCCAGAGTACTTCATCTTTAAATGTCTTGATTTCAGCCTCGATTGATTTAGTGGTCAATGGATTTCTGGCTAAACGCCCCAATGTTCTATCTGATAGTGTTTTGTACTTTTCTATATCAGTGATTAGAACCTTGACAAAATTGATTAAAGCATCATCGTTGTGATTTAAAATTTTCAGAGAACATTTTAAATTTTCATGTGCTTTTGCTTCAAGTGATTTAGGACTGCTAAAGCCTCTTTTGTTGGCTGTTTTGAAATCTTTCACTTCATTGTATGAAACCCAAAATTTTGGTGAAAGCATCAGTTGTGGCGTATCAAACTGGCATTCAACCAGATTTAGAAACTCTTCAAAAGTAATTTCATTTACTTCAAGTTTATCTGTGTATGTATCTGGAATAAAATGAGTAAACAAACTTAACCCTTTTCGTCTTAGAACACAAACCTGATTTTCTGGATATGGTTTAGCTGATTTAATCCTAGCAGGTAAATCGGATATTCGTTTAATCACTTCTGGATGGGCTTGTTCTATATCAAAGTATTTGTTTCTTATTTGTGTAGCGGTACTTTCTTCACCATCATTATCAGGGTTGTCATTCACCTTGTTGAATAGCTTTGCTGGGGTCGGTTCTTCATCAGCATCAAACATTTTTGAATCTTCACCCAGTGCGTTATGAATCAGAAACATTTTTTGCATAGCAATTTCCCTAATCTGAACAATAGTAGAACCTGCCTCACTAGGAAAGAAATTGTAGATAAACAATTCATCGAACACTTTTGTACCAATACGATTGATACGACCAACACGCTGAATTACCCTCGTTGGATTCCAAGGTATATCGTAATTTATTATAGCACCAGCACGATTCAAATTAAAGCCTTCAGATAGCTTATCGCTTGTAATTAGTATATCAAATTTATTTTCCTTTTCGCTCTTATATTGAGCGTTAAAATTAGCGTTTAGCGACTTGTGGAGTGTCTGGGTCATAACACCATCACAAATAATTAGTTTATCTCCAAATTTTGTTCTGAAATATTTTTCCAAATGTTTTACTGTATCCACATACTCGCTGAATACAATAATTTTTCTGTTTTTATCATGCTTGATAATCTTTTCAATCTGTAAACAAACTTCATCTCTTTTCGGATCATTTTCAACTATATCTAACTTTTCCAGTTTACCTTTGATTAACCTGAATAGTTCAATATCATTGTCGATATTTTGAAAGAATTCTGTTTTACGTTTAAATTTGTTTGTATCGTAAACAGTATTGTTTTTCGGAATTTTTTTGGTCAATACATTATTTTCGTAATCGTCTAGGATTTTATAAATGACATCTATGTCAACCTCATCCATCAATGTATCCATTAACTTCCTATCCAGAATATATTTTCCATTCGTTTTTACAATGAATTCACGAACTCGGATATGGATTTTCAAGAATCGGTTAATTGATTCGTAAAAAGCACCGAATGAACTTTCAAAACGTTTTACCAGCAATCTACGCATAAAGTCGAACAAGTTAGCCTGTATTACAGCTGCCCTGTTACCTTCCTCATCAAGTTTCTCGTTTTGTTTTGGTTCGTTCTCATATACAAATGGTTGGTAAATAGCACCAGAAAATTTACCATCTTCGCCAAAATAATCGGTTAGCACACGATCATAAAACTCACTTTGCTTAGGTGTAAGTTTATAAAATAATTCTATTGGGTCTTTTACTGTCGAAAGTTCAGTAACCTCTTTAGAATAAATGTAATCGTTTCTTAAATCTAACCTGTTTCTACGAATGATTACTGGCGAAATAACTTGTTTTATCTGATTGGCTAATCTTTTTGTTTCGTGTCGGACTTTAACTAGATTTACTCTGTCCTCACCAAAAAGTTCAGCATATAATTTTTGAGCTTTCTGTAACTTTTCTGGTTTCTTCGAACTACTGAATTTCATTATATCCGACAACTTCTTAAATCGGTTTCCATAACCAATAAAAAGAGCGTTTAAGTCGTAATCAATAGTAATACCTGACTTCCCAGGAACGATAAACAATTTGAGCAAAGAGAATATATCAGCTGGTGAATTATTAAAGGGGGTTGCGGTTAGTAGAATAACAATTCTATCTCTGCAAACTTTCAAAAGTGCTTCATAATCTTCGGTATCCTGATTTCTGAAATAATGTGCTTCATCAATGATAACTACCTCAATGCCTTTATTGTCAATTGAATTAGCAATATCAACAAGCCTTCCACGACTTTCTACTTCACAATTCAATTCAAAATTATATACATATTCATACCATCCAGTAGGACTTTCAGCATTTTTATCTCCTATAAGTGCTGGTGGACAAATTACCATTGTTCGCTTATCTATATTTTTTGCTATCAATGCTGCAATGACTGATTTCCCCAGCCCAACTACATCGGCAATAATAACACCATTGTACTCATTTATAATGCTAAGACCCTGATTAACTGCATCAATCTGATACGAGAATTCTTTAAATCCATTCTTGGCAAGTAATTCAATTACTGATGAACGAATATGTTTCGTTTGCTGAAGGTCTAAATAAGTTTTCAAAATTAGGGCATAGGCTTCGAATGGGCTTACTTTGGCTGCCAGTGTTTTTGTCCCAACATAATCAATAAGAATTTGTTTCTTAGGTGGAACTTCGGTAATGGGTGCGGCATCATTCCAGAGTGCTTCAAAATAGTTATCTGCATCTTCAAAACCATAATCTTTAATTTCAACATTAAACTCTTCCTGACCACCTAAACCAGCCGAAGTTAGGTTGCTGCTACCAGTAATAAACTGACCCTTCATTCCCTGAATCTCAGCTTGGGTCTGGTTGAGTTTAAAAATATAAACCTTAGCATGATTAGGATTCTTGGTTTTCCGAATCATTAACCGACCTTGTTCAATCATTTGCAGAAAGAAAAACACCTGATTATAGAATTCTTCGGTATCAACATTATCTGTATTTAACGCCTTGCTAAGCGAACTCATAAACGCATTAAACCGATCTTCATCAGAGGTTCGTTCTTCCTGATAGCCATATTCCACCAGATTATCATACACCAGCTTATCGACCTGCAAACCAACTAATAAACGAAATTTGATGTTTTCATTGGCTTTGAGCGATTCATAAACTTCTTTCCATCCAGAGAAATAAAAGAACCCGTCCAAGAATTTTAATTCTTCGCTGATTGAAATAAGGGTATTTAATCTGCTTTTCAGTGCTTTTTGACCTGTATTATTTGTTATGAAGTTTTGAGCCATTCTTTTTCTTCTATATAGAATACAATTGTTTGATAATAAGAACTATTCACATCAATTACTCAGATTTCTTTTGTATTTCTTTTGTATTTCTTTTGTATTTTAAAACGATACAAATAAACAAAACATCTGAATATCAGCTAGATAAATGATTTAAATATTAATTTCTTTTTAATTTCTTTTTTTTTTTGCCATATCATTTAATCCACTAATCTGTATCTTCGATATGTTTTGCCACCTGAAAATATCAATCTCCCTTTTTTCACAAGTGCGTATAATGTTTTTTGAATATCAGAAGAATCAGCATCGGGCAAACGATTTTCAACTTCTTTTCTAAGACTGTCGGGGTGTAGCCTTATATCTTCCTCTATCAGAGCAACTAAGCGGTGAGGTTCAATTGTTTTGAGTGAAGTCTTAATGTTCGCATTTGAATTAGCAATCAGTTTGGGGTTGATCAGAAATTCATTTGCTTTTTTTGCGCCACGTGTTACGAAAATACTCTGCTCTACTAATCGTGCAGTATAACTTCTTAACCGATCTTCATCAGTCAATTGCAACAATGATGAGAGTTTTGTTGAAAGTAGTTTCTTATAACGAGCCACTAAACCCAGCGCAATAAATTCTTTTTGATATAGCATGTAGTGCTGAGAAATATAATCCAACAAGGGTAATATTTCCTGATCAATAATCTTAGAACTTTGAATTACTTTAGTTGAATTAAAATCCGATTCAATTACAGGATTTTCTTTCGAATCCATTGAATTCAGTTCGTAAATTAAATCGTAACCCGAACCTTCACCTTCCATTAATTTTAAATCGTGAAAAAGACGAATCAAGTGCGGATTTCTACGCTGGCGAGCGTGCAAAATATTGTCTTTCGTAACTCCAAGTGGTAATCCCCCTGGATTTGTAATTTCTAATCTGTCGGTATATACCTGAATAAGAATATCACCTGAAATAGTGTAACTTTTATGAGCAAAGGCATTGATTAACAACTCTCTGATCACCTTGGGGTGATAGTGTCGTATTTTTTTACGAAATAATCCATCAGGAAACTCGTGTGAATAAGTTAGTTCAACTGCATTTCGTTCAATATCTATTAATAATTCTTCTGGATTCATTAAATTGTCGTGCCAGTCAACTTTACGCACTTTGGTTTCAATTGCATCATAAACGATGTACTGAACTGTGATCGGGTAGGCAATCCTACTTCGTTGTTTCGCACTCCCAAGCCACAGAACACCTAAATAAGTCAGGTATTCATCAAGTACTAGATTATAGTTTTCTGCAATTTCTAAATCCGACATTTGCTTAATGTGGTCTTTTACACGATCGGAATTCCTTATTTTATCAGCAAATTTTGCTAAAACATTTTCTTCAATATCATGTATCGTAACCGATTTGGTACAAACTAATTCCCACTGGAAAGCCTCTTTTTCATTCGCTAATCGGTGTATATCCTCATTGCGTATGGGTTCGCATTTATCAACTACACGAATATAAAACTTACCATCGCTGGTTGAGGCAATTGATTTTAACGAAGGGAAAACAGTGATTGTGAAATATTGAGAACCATTGCTATGCTCCAAAACTAATGAACTATTTAAACTAACGTTAAAACAAAGACTTCTTAGTCGTGTAGCTGCATCGTTCGCCTCTTTCTGAATGATCGTTTGACCTATCGGAGGCAATTTTGTTTTATCATCATACCCTATGGCAATTGTGCCACCCTGTGCATTTGCCAATGCAACACAGGTAACTGCCAGTTCTTTAAATCCTTTATCTCCAGTCCTGATTTTTTGGATGCTCTTATATTCTGTAATTAAGCTTTCGTCAGCCATTTCTTAGCAGTATTAGTTTATTCCAATGTAATAGCATTATACTCCACCTCACTTATTCTGCTCTCTATGTCAGGTTCAATCACTTTTATTTCGGCATAAGTAAGGTTGTAAAGGCAGTAAACGAGATTGTCAATTTTGTGCTCTATTATTTTAGTGTTTGAGCAATAATTCTCTTCTTTTTTTAATATGATTTCATTGGTTAAAGTTTCTATATGTAATTGTAGTTCAGCACCACCAATCTTAATCGGTATCTCTTTTAAAGGGCCTTTAAATAACTGTAAAATATCTCCTTTCCTTTGTCCTTTATTGTATAACCAATAAAAAATCAAATTTGAATTCAAAATCGCCAGTATATATTTAAGCGAAACGTTCACATTCTTTTTATTTGTTATGTAGTAAACATCTGATGCAGCATACCATTCTTCATCAACATAAGCAAATGTGTTCTTAGGACTTCTTTGTGGACATACAATCTTAGGTTGCGAGAAATTAAAATCTGTTCTTGCAGAAGATAACGCCCACCATTTGTTTAATCTTTTAGCTTTACTTAACTCACCACTTTCAAAATTTCTATCTTTAATTATTTCCTCAAACTTTTCTAAATGGTTGTATATTCCTTTAATATTTTCAATGTCAGAATTTAACTTTGCATAGATTAACCAAAATGGATTTGGTTTAGTTGTTACATATTGTTTTATGTTTGAGTTTTTATACCATGGCTTAATATTGCTCATTTCCCTATTGGACAATTGTAAAGAATACAATTCATCATCTGTAAGTATGTAAATCCCTTCTCCAATTTTAACGACTCCATTACTGAGTTCAACATTCCCTTTTGTCACAGAATTTGCACCAGTTAGTATTCCTTGATTTATATCGCATACTTCAACCAACCTTAAACAGTTGCTGAAACGATATGAAATATCACTATTTTTTACTCCATTACTTTCGATAATTGATGTACAATTTATATTGTTAGTTGTTGGTTCAAATAGGTTGTTTTGTTTGATTTTAAAATATTTAAAATAATTATGTTTGCCATTAAAAATAAGATTCAGTTCTTCATTATTAATTACAGCCTTCTCATTTGAGAAAATCACATTAACCTCATTAGAGAAATTTTTATTCTTAATCAAATTATATATTGTACTATGTTGACCCTGAGCACTGGCAAAAATTTTCGATTCGTTAAAATTTACTATTGATTGAAAACACATAATATCCTTAATATGGTCTCTTAAAACATTTGCGCACGTAGCATTAAAAAAATAATTAGTTGTAATAAATGATAATATGCTATTGTGTTTTAAATTGTCGATAGCATAATGAACGAAAAAATAGAAATAGTCCATTCTCTTTCTATGGTATTTTACACCGAAGGTTGTGCTTTTAACAGTTCTAAATATTTCTTTATTACCACTTTGCCCAATATAAGGAGGATTCCCAATCATCACATCAAAATACCCCTCATCCTGTTTTGGTAGTCCAAACATCCATTCAGGGTCGAAGAATGGTGAAGATTCGTTTTGGTCATAAGGATTCCATGAAGTAAGTTGTTTAGCTAAATTAACCACTGCTCCAAGTCGAGAAAAATCGCTGGCAACACTAATCTTAATTGTTATCGCCTCAATCGACTTTCTAAGTTCATTTTTTCTCTTCTCGTTTGGTTTATAGGTTTTTGTAATTTGTTCTCCAAAGATATTCGGTGAAATAGTACTTCTTTCAAGAGTTTTATCCATTAGCTCCAACTCTTTTTCAGCCAATACTTTTTGTCGTTCGTAGAATGCTTTATTATCATCTTTGTGCTTCTTATAGAGCTGTGTTACTTCATTTTCAATATCTTCTCTAAGCTTTTTATCTTTATCACGCAAACGTTTTTTCTCAGTTGTATTTGTTACTAAAAATTGTCGGTGGCGTATATGCTGAAGTTTATCTATAAGGATTTTAATTTTATCATCATTAAATAGTTCTAAATCTTCCTCTGTCTTTTCAAGTCCGATTAATGTGTTGGCTGCAACAAATTTTGTTTCTAGGTTTGGCAGTGGTCTAATGCCAAAGTTTTCGGATGATTTAGTATTACGTTTTTGTTCACAAACTAGCGAAATAAAGAAACGAAGCTTGCTAATCTGAACAGCAATACTTTGTATATCAACACCATAAATACAATTTTCAATCAAATGCAGTTTGCGTGCATAGTCGGGGTAGTTCAAACCTTCATCAAATGTTTTTTCAATTTCGTTACGAAGCTGTTCTATATCTTCTTCACTTAGCTTGTCAGCCTCTTGATAATCCTTCATGGCTTGGGTTAACACAACGTTGTTCCAATGTATATTATCTTGGTCAAGCTTTTTAAGTATATGTACCATTTGTTGCAAAATACCCATTGGAAAAGCACCAGAACCACAAGCAGGGTCAAGAATTTTACAATCGAATGCTGCCTGAATCAACGATTCACGTTGTAAATCAGTAAATTCAACTTCTTCGTCGTTGTAATTGAAAAGTAAGCGTAGTTTTTCTTCGTGTAAGTCTGGAATTTTAGTTTGAAAGTAGGCAATCAAACTTTCGTCAACCATGTATTTTACAATCTCACGAGGGGTATAAAACGAGCCAGTTTGCTTACGTGCTGTTTTCCGTGTTTCTGGATTATATGCCCCCAGCAGGTTTTCAAATACTTTACCAAGCAATTCAGGGTCTAAAGCAACTTCAATTTCAACAGGTGTGTTTTCTTCAATGGTGAAATTGTAACGATTAAGTATTTCGATAATACCTGAAACTTTTTCCGATTTCTTTTTTTTGTCGTTGTATTCTCCACTCAGGTCAACCTTAAATTCGTTTGCAAAAAACAAATAATTTGGAATAATCGCTTGTCTTTTTGAATTTCGACTAAAACCATCCCAATCAAACATTTTACCATCTTTTTCTTTTCGGTCTAAACATTCGAACAATCCACCATTCAGAAATGGTACTTGACTAAAAAGCTCCATGATCTGAGTTGTATCATTTACAAACTCATTTTCATAACGATAAAGACTTTTAATGTTATTTGTACTTCGATTAGAATTGAAGTTTATATCCTGTGCAAACCCACGTTTGCCAATTTCCTGATTTAGTGTGGCAAAAAAGAGGTTCTGTAATATAGCACGATAGTAGTTGTTTTGAATTGGGCTTTCTGCATCAAAGTTTTTTAATATTTCAGCTAAAAATTTCAGATCAAAAAGTTCGGATTTGATTAACCCTTTTTGTTTTAAAAACCATACAAAAATTAGACGAGTAATTAAGCGAATAATATTTTCAGAGTTGTACTTTTCATCGTCACTTTCATCAGTTTCATCATTCGGAAATTTTACAATTTTTATCGCCCAGAAAAACCAATCGGATAATTCTTTATAAAAATCGGTTGTAAGTTTATCAACACTAAAAGCCTCTTGGATAGCATCAAGCGAATCGAATTTACAAGTTCCAACCCTTTCAATAAAGGTGCGATTTGTTTTAGCGTCTGGCTCAACAAAGTAAGTGTATCGTTTCCAGTTGGTATATTTTTGTTCTTTATTGCCATAATTCTTACGAATAAAGCTAAATCGGAAATTACCTGTTTCATCATAAAACACAAATACAGCTCCATCCTTAAAATCTTCTTTCAGTACCTTTTTTGCAATCTCATACTGAGCTTTTTTCGCACTTCTGGAAGTTAGTTCACCAAGATATTCACAGGTAAAAACCAATAGAACATCTGTATTTTCATACTCAATTTCACCAACTTTAATTAGGTTGTCGAATTTCTCAAAATCAGAAACTATATCAGAAAGATTTTCATTGTATTCAACAAAAGAAGAGTTCTGGATTCTAACGAAATTTAGCAACGATCGGTTAGAAAAATTAGAAACAAGAGATTCAATCATATCCTTAGATGTAGGTTATTTTAGAAACTTAAACGACACTGAGTTTTTAAGTTTTTCAAAAATACAGATTTACATCTAAAGCATCTGCAAAACGAGCATCAATTTAATAAAATAATGTAGCAAGAATAGGTTTGAATGTCTTTCTTTAAAATCACTTTAATATTTCATTATTATGAATCCTTAAATTTTACAAATTCAGATACACGTCACCAATTTCCTCTTCTTTAATGCCCAAATAAATTTTAGTAATCTTTATACTGCTATGATTGAATAATTCACCCAGAAGCAACAGCGATTTTTCGGAATAGTCGTTTAGTTCCCATACATGCCGACCAAGAGTTTTTCGGAACAAATGTGATGAAATAGAAATCTTGCTGGTTGGAAGGTATTGTTTAGCTATTTCTTTTAATCTACGATTTACGTACTGAATGTTGAATGCTTTCGTTTGGGTTTTGTTGATAAACAAAAGTTGATGATCATCTTCGATTTTCATTTTATCATGCAACCTATTAATGATTTCCACCAGTGCAGGATTCAGCTTTATTTTTCTGATTTTTTTTGTTTTTCCCTCAACCAGTTCCAAAGCGTTGCAATTATAAACATTTTCCCAGCGCAATTTTAATATGTCTCCGATTCTTAAACCAGTATAGCATCCAACTGCAAAAATTAGCTGGAATTTAAATTGATTGTCTCGTTCAAGCTTTTGAAGTAATACTAACATAGTATCCCATTCCAGAAATGATGCTTTAGTTGATTGTCCTTTGAGTGCCATGTTTTAAAATTTTAGGTTCGTTTATAATTGATCTGATATATAACTGATACTTAACCTTTGTTCTCGAATTTCATGAAATATTTATTGGTTTGTTTATCAGCTTGTTATCGTTTTTATTAAGTATCACTTTTGTACTAAGTGATACTTGAATTGAAAATAATTGATTGAAATGGGTAAACAGAATTAGTATCGGGAAAATTTTATAATTCAACATGTAAACTTTTCGCTGACCTTCAATGAAAAAATTGTCTTTCATATATTCGATACATTAATTATTATACATACAAAAGTAGGCATTTTAAATTACATTACAAAATATACATACAAAAACATGTATTGAATAATTTCTGTATATTTGTACTATAAAAATTGTTAATGATGAAATCAACAGAAACCGAAAAAAAGGATGAACGTCTTATTAAGATTGGAAATAAGGTTCGTCAACTACGCAAATCACGCCCTGAATTTTTGAACTACGAAGTATTTGCTTTTACATTTAAGATCAATAAAGGAACTATCGCACGTATTGAAAGAGGAGATAGCTTCAATATGGATTCACTTCTTAAAGTTCTGGATTCGTTGAACGTGAAAGTATCTGATTTCTTCAGCGATATTGATTAATTCTCAACCGATATTTTCATTCTAAATTTCTAAAACACTTCAGGATAACCATGTAGGAGGTATTTTGCTATAAAATCCATCAATTACGCCTGATTTAGCTTCTTTTTGCCTGATTTTCTAGGTTTAAACTTGAATTATGGTTTTGATTTAAGCTGTAAATCAATGATTATGGTACAGTCAAAACTATAATATATTGTTTCAAGTATTTATCTGAAATGTTAAACATGAAACAAAATTCGTTACCCAATACTAAACAAGAAAGATTAGCTGAACTAGGCTGTTATTTACATGAAATTCGATTGAGTTATGGTCTAACTTTACACGATGTCGCTATGGCTACTAAATTGCATCAAAACAGTATTTCTAGGGCAGAGCATGGTTTCAATATAACTTTGAATACTTTGGCTGAGTTAGCTGATTATTACCAGATTTCAATTAGCGAACTTTTCAATGATTAAGCTATCTACCTTTTTTCATGCAATCAATTGATCACGTATGTGATTGATAATGTATTTGTTTTCGTTAATTGGCATGGATTCATTTAGTAATTTACGAAAACGAGCATTGTACTTTCTTTTGTTAGTGTTCGCTGCTAGGTAATGGTTTAATACATTATGTACCTTATTTAGATCATTATCACAAGCTTTTGCAATTAGACCATCTTTTAACTGGTTAAGTGATTCATAGTCATAAAGATTTCGTGTTTTAGATTCGCCAGTATTATCTTTAAGATTACTATCAAAAATCTGATTAAATATTTCTTGTAATGGATTCGATTTAGATTTCAACGCATTAACTAAAGAGTTATCAGCAAGTTCTAAATATTTTCTAATTTGTTCCTTTGTTATCAGATTGACTTCAATTCGATATTTATTTCTAAAATAGTCCATAACAGCTTCTGGCTCTGATATATATTTTAAATATTCGGAATTATCTGCTTTTAGCATATCTCTGTACTTATCATATAGTGATAGCCTGAGTTGATATTTTTTAGTTCTAACATCTTTGGTAACTGTATAGCCTGTGGTACTGTACTTTCGTGTGAGATAATTGTTCTGATTAGAAAGTTGGCTTATTAGTACTTTCTTGATGTTGCCTTTAAAAATTAACTCTATATCCTTGGTTATATCGCATTTAACCAGCTCACTATCATTAATAATATTTTCAATTTGTAACCTGCAAAATCCTAAATAGTTAATATTTAATAAGCATTGGTTTATTGTATCAAATGAAATTAGTTGTGCGTAATTATCTAGTAGAATTTTTCCTGAAAATTCAATGACTGCTTTATTTAAATCTGGTGTCAGGTGTATAAATAAACTATATGGCTTACTTTGATTAAAAACGAATGTTGTACTTTTATTTTTCGCACTCTCTCTCTTTTCAAAAATATTTATATCAGTTATTTTTAGATATTCCAGTTTTGTTACCAATTTTATTTTATCGAATGTTATCATTTAGTATTGCTATTTATTATAATTGTTGTACCCAAAATACTTGAAATTATCACTTTGATAAGTTCTATCTTCTAACAGCAAGGTTAGCTTCCATTTTTAGCTGTTCAAGGGTTTTTCGTTTCCCAGAACGAACCCACTCATCAATTTCAATTGAATCAAAATAAAGTCGTCCACCTCTTTTATAATTAGGAATCTTGTTCTGGTAGATTAACTGGTAAATGCTACTTTTTTTAAGATCAAGTAATTTACTAACCTCACCAACAGTAAGTAATTCCTTATCAGATTTAGTAAAGCTTATATTATTGTTTATTGGTGAACTATTTAGCAAATAATTCTTGATTGATTCTACTTCTTGTAAAAGTTGGCAGACAGCCTTGGGCATCTGCTCAAATGTTAACGATTCATACTCTTTCATATATTTCTATTCTTTAAATTTTATAACGCAAAGATATAGAGTATTTTAACGCTCATGTGTCCGACATAACCAAGTGTCGGTTGTAGTGTCGTATGCTAAATTATACAGAAATGTAAAGTAGTGAAGTGAAAACGTTAGTTTCGAAACTGAAAATAAACTGAAAATAATTTTATGTGTCAGATGTACAGCATAAACATCCAGATTTCAGCCACGAATAAAATAATCAATTGAATCCATAATTATTAAATCAATCAAATTCCTATCAGCTGAATTTGGGTCTTTATCATGCCGAATTTTACTAGGGTTGAAAAAGTTGCCTTCAGATTTATTATAAAATATTTTGGTTGCCACTAGGTAATTCGATGGAGTTTTCGGTTTCAACAAGAATTTAGGAGACATTTTTTTGATTAAATAACTAAGCTGTATATAATCCTTTTGCCAAACTATTGGGATTGGTGTTTTTGATGTGAAAACCTGTTTAAATTGTGGTAGTGTACAGCTAATAAAATCATTAGCCTTTAATTGTTTCCAAATATATTGCAGTATATTATGACTTTCCTTCGTTGCTTCAAGATGAATTGAGAAATGATAGATTGGGTTTTCAATTATTACTTCATTGTTTGGTGGTATAACAATACTTGTATTAATTATTGGTTCTGCTTTGGCGTTATATGGTCGTAATTGTTGGTCTAGATATTGTTTTATTTCATCAATGAAGTAAAGTTGAGTAGCTGACATTTTCCAAAAAAATTGATAAGCCTGACGTGTATATTTCTGTTGCTTTGCAATATTAAAATCATTATCAGGATTGTGAATTATGAAATTTTTTGATTGATGTTTCCATTCTTGTCTTTTTGCAGAATCTATAAAACGCTGATGGATATTTTGATATTTTGCAGATACACGTCTAAATGTTGATTCAAAGATTTTCTGACCTTCACTTGTGCCAATGTTGGTTTTAATAAATTGATCAAAATAGGCAATGTATTTATTGTACAATGGCTGGAGCATATTGTATTGAAATCCTTCCGCACTTGTATATAAATTTACGTCTAAATAGCTTGAACGTTCAACTGGATCGGTAAATATAACTGGATTTTCTTCTATTGTACAAACAAGCTTATCAAACTGAATTTCAATATCATCATTATACATTTCCATGATCAAAGTTTATTATAGAGATGAAAGTATTTTCCCAGTATTTACGATTGTTTCATCAGTAAAAGTATCCAAATAATTTTCAGTTGTTTCAATATTACTATGACCAAGTGCTTCACTTATGACTTCAATTGAAAATCCACTTCGTTTCAAAAAAGTTGCAAAGCTATGTCTTGCCCAATAGGTTGATAATGTAACACCAAAACTAAGGTCATTACTTATAGCTTTCATGTGTTTATTGATGTTACGGGTAAAAGATTGTACTATATCTCGTTCACGTTTTGCATCAATTCCATGTAAGAGAATATTGAAAATATAATTATCTGGTTCTTGTTTTGGATTTCCATATTTGTTTATAATGTATTGTATTTTAGATATTATCGCAATTCTTACAGTTTTTGGACTTTCCGTTAAATTTTCAGATTTTTTCCTTACAAAAACAATCTGATCGCCAATAATATTCTTGTACTGTAATCGACAAATGTCAATCATGTTTATCCCGTTACAATAGAAAGATAACAGCCAGAAATCCAGTGCTTTCTGCTGTGCATCAGTCTTAGTCTTGTGGTTTTTTAGTACTCTAAGCTGTTCAATAGTCAACGCCTTTTTTATATTGTTACCCTTTTTTATTCTGAATGCTTTAAATGGATAATTTTCTTGCTTGACAAGTCCTGCATTAATGGCTTTATTGTAAATTGTTCTTAGGTTACGAAGATTTATAGCAGTATAAGCTACTGATTTTCCAGTTGCTAACATGTGCCTTTCGTATAATTCTAAAAATTCAGGAGTTATATCGTCAAAAGCTAATTTTGATTTAAAAAGTTGAAATGATTTTTTAGATGTTTTATATATTGATGCGTTACTTGTTTTTTCTGATTTTTCCAGTTTATCAATATAATTTTGGTATGCAGTATAAACATCTAAGTTTCGATTTACCAACTTATATTTTTCGAAATAAATATCTTCAAATTTTTCGAAGGAAAATGGATCATCAATTTTCTTTAAACAGTCCTCAAATTTTTCACCTGTGTAAAAATCTAACTTAGATTTTATTTCTTTAAGAGCTTCATCCCTTAACCTTGATGTATTAATTTTTTCCCACTCGTTTTCGGACAACTCTATTGGAAGTTTATACCTAACCTTTTGCCCCAGATAGTAAATTGTAAGCTTTATGGGATATTTCCCTGATTTTAAAGGTCTCCTTGTATCTAGTAGTATATTTGCTGTTGGTTTAGTTATGGCTGCCATATTGATTATCTAAATTTGCACCAAAATTTGCACCACAAAATTAAGAAATATATTGAAACATGCAAAAATAAATTTATACAGATATTATTTAAAGACTTGTATTATAGGATAATATATCATACATACATAAATGTAAATAAATATAATAAAATTAAAAAATACGCTTCCCAAGCTGAGGGTCGCGGGTTCGACCCCCGTTTCTCGCTCACTGAATATAAGAGAGTTAGATTAAGTTCTGACTCTCTTTGTTTTTTTGAATATGAATCATAATAAGAAATCACGATTTGCAATCTTTTGAAATTCAATTATAATTTCCAATGTAAAAATTATAGTTTCTGCATTGTTAAATATTTATATTTATCCTGTCAACAATCCTATATCATTCACATGAAAAAATCGATAAAAAGCATTCTTATAATCGTTGCAATTGTTCTTATAGCCGGTGCATATTTTGGCTATCAAATTTATCAGATGGTTATGGGAAGTGAACCTTTATCTGGAAAATTGGAGAATGTTCCGGGAAAAATGACCCCAACACCACCAGTAACAAGCGGAGTTGCTGATTGGACAAACTGGAGAGGTCCAAATTTCGAAGGCAAAAGTGCGACCAAAGGAATAAAAACTGATTGGTCGAAAGGGTTAGAGCAAATGTGGAATGTAAATTACCTGTGTCAGGATAAAGCGACAGCCTCCTGGTCATCACCTGTAATTCAGGGTAACCGATTGTTTGTTCCAGGGAGAGACGAAACGCATGATTTGCTTTTTTGCATTCATTCTGATACCGGAGAACTGATTTGGGAAGGTTCTTATGAAGCTGAGGCAACGTCAAGTCATGGTCCGGGACCACGGGCAACTCCATTTATTAATGAAAACCGCATTTACACTTTTGGACGCAGCGGCGATTTGGTTTGCTGGCAACTGGAAAATGGGAAAATCCTTTGGCATAAAAATGTTAAAGATGAAGGTGGATCCGAACCAACCTGGGGTTTTTCTACCACGCCTTTGGTTTTGGATGATAAAGTTATTGTGCAGGGCGGAGGAACAGCTCTTGTTTTAGCTTACGATAAAATAACCGGTGATTTAATTTGGAAATCAGGAGAAGGCGAAGTTGGTTACTCTGCTGCTATTACCATAAATATTGAGGGTGAAATTAAGATACTTGTTTACCATGCCTCCGGACTTTCGTGTATGAATCCTTCAGATGGAAAAATCTCGTGGACCGCCCCCTGGGCGACCGAGTACGGAGTAAATGCAACCACACCAATTGTTTCAGGTGACATAATCTTTCATACTTCAGGTTATAAAATGGGTTGCGAAGCGATTCGGGTTACCCTAAATGGATATACCGTGCTGTGGAAAAATAATCTAATGGAAGCTCAACATTCTGATCCGATACTTATTGATGGCTATATTTACGGATATTCCGGCGAAAGTTCCAGAAATAACGGTCAGTTTAAATGCATTGAATTGGCAACCGGAAAAGAAATGTGGAGTACCGGAAAAATTGGTCAGGGTACCACGACCTTTGTTGACGATCATTTAATTTGTCTGGATATCAAGGGGAATCTGTTTCTTGTTCAGCCTGATCCTTCCAAATTTATAAAATCGGGAGAGATCAAATCAGCCATTGTGGACGTAAAAAATCCTGCATGGACAGTTCCCGTTGTAGCTAATGGCAAATTATACCTCCGCTATTTGCAGCAGCTTCTTTGCTATAAATTACAAGATTTATAAATCATCGAATCCGTTAAAAGGAATATTATCATCCGGGTCATGATCGAAGGGAGTAACTCCCTGTTTAACTCACAAAAAAATCTGTTGAAAATAATTGAAACATTTTACTTAACTTTAGTAAACCAAAAGTAAACTTACCTTATCATCAGAAATAAATGGATTTCATTTTATTTCTGTTTGCTTTTCCAAAACCAGTCATCACTTTTGTTCAAACGAATTGACACTAAAACATAAGTTATGAGCAAGCAAAACACTTTCAGAATTGGCATCTCGATGGCCGGAGCAGTATCGGCCGGGGCGTATACCGCCGGAGTTATGGATTATTTACTTGAAGCACTTGAGAACTGGCAAAAAGCAAAAGAACTAAATTTACCCGGTGTTCCGCAGCACAATGTCTTAATAGAAGTTCTAAGTGGTGCATCAGCAGGAGGCATGACTGCAGTTATCACTTCAGCAGCTATTCAAAAAACTTTTCCTCATGTCAGTCAACAAAACTTTTCTTCAGCAGTAAACAAAGAAAATCCACTGTTCGATTCCTGGGTAAACCTTACTGAAGAAAATGGGAGCGACATGATGACGCAGATGCTTGGCAACGACGATATCGTTAATTCTGCGACAAGTAATCCGGATAAAGAAGTCCGTTCTATCTT
>JBBRHJ010000029.1:0-20928 GCA_038222885.1 Bacteroidales bacterium
GAGTGCATTTTCATTGGCTTCAGCTCCTGAGTTGGCCAAAAATAGCGAATAATCTTCGTAGCCAGATATTTTACCTAATTTCTCGGCTAATTCTACTTGAAGATTATTAATAACAGAATTGGAATAAAAGACCAATTTTTCTGCTTGTTCTCTTAATTTTTGTACATAATATGGATGTGAATGACCAATACAAATTACAGCATGACCGCCATATAAATCTAGATATTCATTGCCATTGCTGTCCCAGGTTTTACAGCCAATTCCTTTGGTTATTTCTATGTCGAAAAGCGGATAAACGTCAAATAAGTTCATATTGAGAAAAAGTTAGAGAGTTGAAAAAAGACCATTAATCCCCCAAGGGGGAAATAAAGACATTTACTGTATGGATTAAGAAATAAAAAAAACTTACAAAATATTAGTCGAAGCAATTTTCATTATCTCGCTCTGATTCCCCTTAGGGGTTAGGGGTAGTATTTGTACTTGAAATCATCCAAACGATATAAATAAAATAGGCAACCAAGAGCAAAGCTCCTCCCCATCGTTTAATTTGTCGAAGTTTATTACTGTAAATTAATAAAATTATGAGTAAACTACCGAAAGCAGTGACAATTAAATCGATATACATATTATTATACGCAGGTAACGGTCTTATTATTGCACTTGTGGCTAAAACAAAGAATACATTAAAAATATTTGAGCCAATTACATTTCCCAATGCTATATCGGAATTTCGTTTAAAAGCAGCTACTGCTGAAGTAGCTAATTCAGGTAGCGAAGTACCCAAAGCAATAATCGTAAGTCCTATTATGGACTGACTAACACCTAAAGACATAGCGATATTTGTCGCTGCTGGAACAATTAATTGGGCTCCACCGATTAATGCGCCCAAACCTCCTAAAATCATTAATGCTGCTAACCAAATTTTCATTGGCTTAAAGTCATCCCCAGAAGAAACTTCGGGATTTTTAATGGACTTACTAATATTGACATACATAAACCACATGAACACCAATAGGAGTAAAATTCCACCAGTTCGTGTAACAAATCCACTCATTGTTAGAGCTAATATCAAGATCGCAATTGGTGCAAATAAACTCAGTGGAATGTCGAAACGACGGGAACTTTTTTGCGATGCAATTGGAAAAATCAGTGCAGCAATACCTAGTATAACATAGGTATTAATCATATTGCTGCCAATGATATTCGTCAATGCAATATCGGTTGTTTTGGGATTCAATGAAGCCACCAAATTCACTACCAATTCAGGTGCAGAGGTGCCAAATGCAACTACGGTAAGTCCTATAATAAGGTTCGATACATTGAACCGTTTGGCCATGCCCGATGCACCTTCCACTAGGAAATGAGCACCCACGATTAGTACAGAGAAACCAATCAGAATATAAAGATAATCAATCATTTAATGTGATAATTTAGAGAAATATAGCTCAGAAAATATTTTGAAAATTAAGCTTTCATGCTCGATTCGTTCAATGCTTCAATTACATTAATTACATAATCTCCAGTTTTTTCACATTCCACGATAATATCCATATAGGTTATGCTGGCCTGATAACTGTACACATTGTTCTCTACATCGGCAATATTCTGTAATTTCAATTGATTTCGGAAATTATTGATTTCGGATTCAATATTTATAGCTCTATTAAACTGGTCTCTGCTGATCAGAATATTGTCTTCCATCGATTCACACATGTGATAAATTGCGGCCTCTGTAAGGTTAAATATTAAATCGATGTTGGAGTCCATATCGCTTGAATAAGTCGACTTGTCATCTCGTTTACGAACAATAGTTCTGGCTATATTGTAACATCCGTCACTCACGCTTTCAATTTCGGAAACTACCCTGAGCATGGTTTGAATTTGATGCTTTCCTTCCTCACTTAATCTACCTTCCGATACTTTTGTGAGGTATTTTGCAATCTCTAATTCCATCCTATCACTAATATTCTCGTACTTTTGAACGCGACTGAATATTTTTACAAACTCGTTTTCATTTTGTTCATAGTACAAATCGCGTGTTAACTTAAACATTTTTTGTGTGCGGTCAGCGTAATGATTTAGTTCTTTCCAAGCTTGTAGTAATGATAATTCCGAGGTGGATAATAAACCCGTATATATAAATTGAAGTTGGAATTCCTCATCGGTTGCTTTCTTCTTAACTACAAAAGTTACTATTTTAACTATTGATTTAGCAAACCATACCATTATAAAAGTATTGATAAGGTTAAACATGGTATGGAAAAGTGCCAATCCAAATGAAGTAGCTATTTGGTAATTTTGCATCTGACTTTGCAAACTTAGCTGCTCAGGAGTAAGCGATTTACTATTGGAAGTAATCAGATTCAGTGTGTGCCCATCTATATTATGAGTGAAAGCGGTAAGCTGAGTAGGGTTGCCTGGCCCATAAGCAGTAACTAATTGAGTTATCATATTGAGGAATGGATAAAACAAGGCCAGCATCCAAATTACTCCAAATATATTAAAAGTAGTGTGGGCTAAGGCAGCTCTTTTAGCGGATACATTGGCTGGAATTGCAGCTATATTGGCCGTAATAGTAGTTCCAATATTTTCTCCCAGTACCATGGCGGCTCCCAGTTCGTAAGGTATCCAACCTTTACTTACCATCACTAAAGTAATAGCCATGGTAGCACTCGACGACTGTACTATAATGGTGAGTATGGTGCCAATAAGCAAGAATATCAATACGGAACCAAAACCCGATTGAGTATATTGGCTTAAAAATGATAATATTTCAGGATTGCTTTTTAAATCAGGCACCGAATCTTTCAACATTTCGAGACCCATAAACAAAAACGCAAATCCCAAGATAAATTCACCGATAGACTTGCGTTTGCTTTTACCCGAAAATATAAAAGGTATTGATATTGCAATCATGGGTAAGGAAAAAGCTGCAATACTTACTTTGAAACCAAAAAGCGAAATAATCCAGGCAGTAACTGTTGTACCTATGTTAGCACCCATGATTACCGTTACCGATTGTAGTAGGGTCAGTAAACCTGCATTCACAAAACTCACCACCATTACTGTGGTAGCCGAGGATGATTGGATTAATGAAGTGATGAATAAACCTGTGAGTACACCCATGAACCTATTTTTCGTCATGGATGCCAATGCGCCACGTAGCTTGTTCCCAGCCACTTTTTGCAAGCCCTCACTCATTATTTTCATTCCATACAGAAATAATCCGAGCGAACCGATAAGCGTAAGAAAATCGTAAAATGTATAATTCATGATCTTATGTTATATGATTGCCACAAAAGTAATTCAAAAAATACATACCTTCAAACAAAAACATTTAAAAAAATAATGTAATTTTACAACCAATTAATTATATTGTTTAATTTTTGGAACTTTGACATGGACAAACAAGTAACCATATATTGCAAAAATACAAAATCGTACCACAATTATCCAAAAGGAATTTCACTTATCGAAATTTATAAAGATCTCAATATCACCCTTAAATATCGGGTGGTAGCAGCTCGGGTCAATTATAAAGTTGAAGATTTAAACTTTTTAATCTACAAACCCAAGGATGTAGAATTTATCGATGCTACCACTCCTTCGGGTATGAGGGTTTATGTGCGAAGTCTGAGTATGGTATTGTCAATGGCTGTATCCGAATTGTATTCTCATGCTTCTTTACGGATTGAACATCCCATTTCAAAAGGCTATTATTGTAAAATAGATGGCTTAAACGAGCCGGTAACTCAAGAAATTATAGATAAAATAAAGACTAGGGTCAATGAAATCATTGCCGAAGGAAGAAAAATTATCTGTGAAGAGAAGCAAACTACGGTGGTGAAAGATTTGTTTAACAGACAAATGAATCAAAAAGATAAATCATCACTTTTTGAAACTTTGGGAAATCCTTATTGCCGATTCTTCAGAATAGATAATTATATCGACTATTACAATGGGGTTCTTTTGCCCTCGACCGATTATTTGGGTTTGTACGACTTAGTAAGTTATTACGACGGTTTATTAATCTGTATTCCTAACCGCGATAATCCTGATCAACTGGAAGAAATAACTTTACTCCCCAAAATGTATGATATTTTTAAAGAATACGTGGGTTGGAACAAGATTATGAAACTCAATAATGTTGGCGAATTTAATGTGGCTTGCAAAAATAATCAGTCCTTTAACCTCATTAAAGTTTCGGAAGCACTACACGAAAAGAAAGTAGCTTCTATTGCCGATATGATTTCTGAGCGAGTGGATAAAGTAAAATTTGTGCTGATTTCTGGTCCTTCGTCTTCAGGCAAAACTACTTTTAGTAAACGACTTTCCATTCAGCTCATGGTGAGTGGATTGAAGCCGGTTACGTTGTCGCTTGACAATTATTTTGTGAATCGTGAAGCAACGCCTTTGGATGAAAATGGTGAATGGGATTTTGAACATCTGCATGCGTTGGACTTAATACTATTTAATAGTCATCTGATTAGCCTTTTCAAAGGGGAAGAAATCGAGATCCCATTTTTTAATTTTGAGGATGGGAAACGTTATTATAAGGGCGAAAAATTGAAATTAGAAGCTGATAGCTTGTTAATAATGGAAGGAATTCATGCCTTGAATCCAGCGTTGACTTGCGAACTGCCACAAGATATAGCATTCAAAATATACGTTTCAGCACTTACCACTATTTCTATCGATAATCACAATTGGATACCAACCACAGATACACGTTTGTTGAGGCGAATTATTCGCGATTATCGTTTCAGAAACTATTCAGCCCGTGAAACGATTGCCCGCTGGCCGAGTGTACGCCGTGGCGAGGAGAAATGGATCTTCCCTTATCAGGAAAATGCCGATGTGATGTTTAATTCAGCGCTACTTTTCGAGTTGGCTGTACTTAAAAAACATGCCGAGCCTATTTTGGCTGAAGTGCCAAAGTATTGTGATGAATATACTGAAACACATCGTTTAATCAAATTCTTGAACTACTTCGTTTCTATACCCGAGCGCGAAATTCCACCAACATCACTTTTACGTGAATTTTTGGGAGGTAGTAGTTTTAGATATTGATTTAGATGAATGAAATCGAAAAGAACAGCATATCAATGGATATAATCCAAACCAAAGATTTAAAATACAAGGATTTAATTGTTGAACAATACCTTCGTGTTTTCTCAACTGGTCAATCGGCACAATTAATAGACCGAGAAGAGATTAGCATTTATATTCATGAAATCCTGACTCAAGGATATGCTGTTTTAGCCTTTGAAAATCATACTTTTGCAGGGGCGCTGTTATCTATTCCATTGCTGTTTGATAAAGAGTTGCCTGATGAAATAAGTAGTGAATTCGCAATTGAAAGATCTATTTATATTGCAGAGTTAATGGTAGAAGAAGATAAGCGTGGCATGGGATTAGGTCGGCAATTGATGGATGTGTTTTATAATCAAATAGATAGAAAGGCGTATTCTGATGTTTTTATTCGGGTTTGGGAGGAGAATAAAGGAGCTTTGCGACTATATGAGCAGTCTGGTTATAAGTACGTTGCTACAATAATACAAACAAAAACAGCTATTGATGGTTTTAATAAATACGAAATGAAGAAAGTTTATTTACATAAAAGAATAGATTGAATTATGCAAAATCTAATTACAAAAACACTTGATTTAAATTCTGGGAGCCCAAGTTCAAAACGAGCTGAAATACTTGAATATTTTAATAAAACATGGGAGTTGGACGAAAAACTATACTCACAATTACAATCTGATGAAGTTTTCTATCATCGGGGTGATCCGCTGCGGCATGTTTTGCTTTTTTATTTAGGACATACTGCTGTTTTTTTTATCAATAAGTTGTTTTTAGCAAAAATTATCGACACACGCATCAATCCTTCGTTTGAATCTATTTTTGCTATAGGTGTTGATGAAATGAGCTGGGATGATTTAAATGAAAGACATTATAATTGGCCAAGTGTTCAGGAAGTTAGAGAATATAGAGACAAGGCCAAAGAGCTTGTTGCCAAGGTGATAAATACAATGCCAATACAGCTGCCAATAAGTTGGGAACATCAAGCTTGGATCATTGTGATGGGAATTGAACATGAACGAATTCATATTGAAACATCTTCGGTACTGATTCGCCAATTGCCACTCAATGAAGTAAATGCCGGAATGTTTGGCTCAATTTGTCCTGAAGTTGGCGATGCTCCTCAAAACGAATTTTTAGCTGTTGAAGGTAAGTTGATGGATTTAGGTAAACCTAACGATAATCCTTTGTATGGTTGGGACAATGAATATGGACACTATACAGAGCAAGTTGAGAATTTCTCAGCGAGTAAGTTTTTAGTTTCAAATGGAGAGTTTCTTGCTTTCGTTGAAAACAAAGCTTACGAAAATCAGAGTTTTTGGACAGAAGAAGGTTGGAAGTGGAGAAATTTTAAAAATGCTGAAATGCCACTTTTTTGGCGAAAAGTCGATGGAAACTACATCTTACGTTTGGTGGCTCAGGAAATTCCCATGCCTTGGAACTGGCCAGTAGAGGTTAATTATCTCGAAGCAAAAGCTTTCTGTAATTGGAAAACAATCAAAACAGGAAAGACCTATCGTTTGCCAACAGAAGCCGAATGGTATCGTTTGGCGGAGCATTGTAATGTGGAAGAAATATTGAACAAAGCAAATACGCCAGCTAATATACAACTTGCACAATTTTCTTCGCCTTGTCCGGTGGATAAATTCAAAATGGGTGATTTTTACGATGTTGTTGGGAACGTTTGGCAATGGACAGAGACGCCAATTACTGGATTTGCTGGATTTAAAGTGCATCCTATGTATGACGATTTTACGACACCAACTTTTGACGGTAAACATAATATCATAAAAGGTGGCTCTTGGATTTCAACTGGAAACGAAGCGACTTACCATGCCCGTTATGCTTTTCGTCGGCATTTTTACCAACATGCTGGTTTTCGGATGGTTCAATCAGAAAACGAACCAGAAATCCATACTGATGAATATGAAACTGATATTGAAATAGCCAATTCATGTGAATTTATGTGGGGTGACAACTTAGGTGATAATTTTGCAAAGAACTTGGCTGATATTGTTTTGAAAAATGTAGAAAATCCTCGAAATAAAAAACTTTTAGACTTAAATACTGACACTGGCCGCCTTGCATTTGAATTAGCCAACCATTTCGAAAGTATTACTGGTATTGATTCTTCTGCTCGTTTTATACGCATGCCTATTCAACTTCAGCAAAAAGGGTTTATGCGCTACATCGTTAAAGATGAAGGTGAGTTGGTTTTTTATCGCGAAATTGTACTTTCTGAATTCGGATTAACCAAAAATGCGAATAAGATTCAATTTATGCAAGATAATGCCAATAACTTGAAACCTATTTATACGGATTTTGATGTGATAGTGGCTACCAATGTGCTTGAGGAACTTACTTGTCCTATACTTTTCTTGAAGAATATTCACGAGAGGTTGAATCAGGGTGGAGTTTTAATTCTAGCATCGACTTACGATTGGGAAGGCAATAATATCAAACCAGAACATTGGCCGGGAGGATTTAAAAAAGATGGAGAACCCTTAACTTCATTTGAAGGGATTTCGAGTATGTTAAATGAGAATTTTGAGTTGATTAAAGCACCTGAAAACTTGCTTTCCACATTCAGAAAATCAAGCCGTAATTTTGTACAAAGAAATAATGAAATAAGTTGTTGGAGGAAGAAATAATAGGCTATTTTTTTTATATATAACTATGATTATCATGTAATTAATTCTAAAATTTATAATATCACCCCTTCGGGGTTTGTTCTTTCTGTTACAACATATTTCTATCATCATAACACCCCATTCGGGGTTAAACGCATAGAAATCCCAAATGTGTGAGTAGATTTAAATCCCAAAAGGATGTAAAGTTTATAGAAATATAAAATCGAATTATTGAACCCCGAAGGGATGATAAGATTATTGTATAATAAAAGCGAATTTGTGAATCCCGAAGGGATGATAAGATTATAGGGATGATATGATTATAGATGATATGATTTTATATGACAAGATTATTGAATCCAACAATTTAAATTCAGGAGATTATGGCCGGAACATTTTCACAAATTTATATCCAATACGTTTTTGCCGTTAAAGGCCGGGCAAATCTATTACAAAATCCTTGGCGTGACGAAGTTTTTAAATATATGGCTGGTATTATCAAGGGCAAAAATCAAAAATCGATTATAGTAAATGGTGTTTCTGACCATGTTCACATATTTGTGGGATTAAAACCCTCGATGTGTGTTTCTGATTTGGTACGAGATATAAAAAATAACTCAACTAATTTTATCAACGACCAAAAATTCATAAAAGGAAAGTTCTCATGGCAAGAAGGATATGGTGCGTTTTCTTATGCACATTCACAAATTGAAGATGTTTATAACTATATTGCCAATCAGGAAATTCACCACCATAAACAAGCGTTTAAGGAAGAATATCTCAATTTCCTTCAAAGATTTGATATTGAATATGATGAGAGATATTTATTTGAATGGATAGAATCATAAAGCTCAAAATAATAATTTCAACTAAACTAAGATATAACCTAACTCTAAATTATGGAAATAGAGGAAAAGCGACTAACCATCCGCGAATGGGCCGAAGATGATAGGCCGCGTGAGAAAATGCTGCACAAAGGAGTTCAAAGTCTTTCGGATGCTGAATTGTTGGCTATTCTAATCGGTTCGGGTAATAGAGATGAGTCAGCTGTGGAATTATCACGCAGGATATTACAAGATTCGCATAATAATATCAATTTATTGGCGCAGCTTTCTATCAGTGATTTGTGTAAAAGTTTCAAGGGAATAGGGGAGGCCAAAGCAATAACCATAATTGCTGCACTTGAGTTTGGAAAACGACGAAGAATGTCGGAAATACACGAACACAAACAAGTTAAATCAAGTGTAGATTTACTTGAAGTATTTGAACCTTATATGATTGACATAAATCATGAAGAATTTTGGATTGCTATTCTAAATAGTGCCAACAGAGTGCTTGGTGTTTACAAATTGACCCAAGGTGGTACCAATCAAACAGTGGTTGATTTGCCAATGTTGTTGAAATTAGCACTGGAAAAATCGGCACATACCATTGCGGTTGGGCATAATCACCCTTCGGGGCAATTGCAGCCCAGTAATGAAGACAACAATATTACCAACCGCATCAAAGAAGGTTGTCAAGCCATTGGAATTCGATTAATCGACCATATTATTGTGGCTCGTGGCAAGTATTATAGCTTTGCCGATGAGGGGAAAATCTGATATTTCTCAAAAAAACAAATTAAATTTGCACCCAAATATTTTTATTTATGATATTATTAGAAGTAGAAAATGTAGTGAAACAGTTTGCAGGACATCGTGCATTAGATGGCGTTAGTCTTACTGTCCCAGAAAATAGTATTTACGGACTTTTAGGCCCGAATGGAGCTGGAAAAACCACCTTAATCAGGATTATTAATTGCATTACTGCTCCTGATAGTGGTGAGGTCAGATTGCATGGAAAGCGAATGACAGCTGATGATGTAGTAAAGATTGGCTATTTGCCTGAGGAGAGAGGATTGTACAAAAAAATGAAAATTGGCGAACAAGCACTTTATTTGGCACAGCTCAGAGGAATGTCGAAAAGTGATGCTTTGAAATCCTTGAAATATTGGTTTGAAAAATTTGAAATTCAAAGTTGGTGGGACAAAAAAGTAGAAGAATTGTCGAAAGGAATGGCACAAAAGGTTCAGTTTATAACCACCATACTTCACGAACCTAAATTGTTAATTTTTGATGAGCCTTTCAGCGGTTTCGATCCAGTAAATGCTGATTTATTGAAGCGGGAAATACTAGAATTGCGTGACAAAGGGGCAACCATAATTTTCTCGACCCACAATATGAGCACGGTCGAAGATCTTTGTGAGAATATTTCCTTGGTGGATAAAGCCAAGATTGTATTGCAAGGAAATGTGGCTGAAATCAGAGCATCGCATGCAACCAATACTTATTTGGTGAAATCGAAACTTAACTTTGAACCACTTGGATTTGAACTACTTGGATCGATACAAAGAGATGGGATTATAGAAAGTACCATCCGAAAACAAGCTGCCGATAGCAATAACACATTGCTTCAAAAGTTAATTGGCCAGACTGAACTTATATCATTCGAAGAAGTTTTACCCAGCATGAACGATATTTTTATCCAAACAGTAAGTCGTTGATTTATATTTAATTGAAATTTTAAACACAGAGTAAGATGTCAAAAATAAACTTAATAATAAAGCGTGAATATACAACCAGGGTAATGAAAAAGTCATTTATCCTGCTTACTTTTCTAACTCCAGTATTGATGGTCGGCATGATTTCGCTTATCGTGTATTTAGGCAGTATCAAGGACGATAATATTAAAAAAATCGTAGTAGTCGACAGGTCGAATTTATACAAAAACGTATTGAAAAACAATGAATCCTACGTGTTTCAATTCAGCGACGAATCAGTAGAAAATTTGAAAACAAAGAAAGATGAAAAATCTGATTTTGCAGCATTGCTTTATATCAGTCAAGATTTAAGCATTGATTCAACTGCTGCCGTAATGTATTCGGACAAACAAGTTAATCTCGAATTAAAATCCTATGTTTCAGGATTGTTGAACTCATATATTGAGGAACAAAAATTAGCTTCGTACAACATTCCTAACTTGAAGGAAATGGTCGAAAAATCGAATACGGACATTGATCTCAAAACCATTAAATGGTCAGATGATGGTAAGGAGAAGGAAGGATCGGCCGAACTAGCAGTCATTATCGGTATGATTACAGCCTTTATGATTTACATGTTTATCATAATTTATGGCGCTCAAGTTATGTCGGGCGTTGTGCAAGAAAAAACCAATCGCATTGTGGAAGTAATTATTTCATCGGTTAAGCCATTTGAGCTGATGATGGGGAAAATTATTGGAATTGCGCTGGTAGGTCTCACGCAGTTTTTTATGTGGATATTGCTTACTGTTGTTATACTTTTCGGATTAAGTACGGTATTTGCCAAAGATATCGATGCTTCGTCTTTGCAAAGTATGCAGGAATTAAGTCAAAAAACTACCCAAGGATTACCTACCCAAGGAATGCCTACTGAATTTCAAGATTTTATGTCGGCATTGAATGGGCTGGATTATGTGCAAATAATCGGACTATTTATTGTCTATTTCCTCTCAGGATATTTGTTATATGCTTCACTCTTTGCTGCGGTTGGCTCGGCTGTCGATAATGAAACCGATACCAATCAGTTTACAATGCCAATTATGATTCCCATAATATTCGCCATTTATGCTGGAATTTTTGCCGCTGAGAATCCGGATGGACCTTTGGCTTTTTGGTGCTCCATGGTGCCGTTTACCTCACCAATTGTAATGATGGTGCGACTTCCATTCGGTGTGCCAGCATGGCAATTGATAGTTTCCATCTCCATACTTATTCTTTCGTTTATTGGAAGTACTTGGGTGGCAGCAAAAATATACCGCACGGGAATTTTGATGTACGGAAAAAAAGTTACTTGGAAAGAAATGTTGAAATGGCTTAGATATTAGTGATTAATGCGAATCAGGAGTTAAAACTAAATGTAATTTGCTATTTCCCGTAGGGAATACATGTCAATAGAGAAATTTTAAATAGAAATGAATTCCCCGTAGGGGATAAACAAAGAAAAAAATGTCAATGTCCTACGGACAATAAAATTATATCAATGCTAGTTCTATTGATATTCAAGTCCTACGGACTATATTTAAAATACTGATTCGCATAATTTACAAACATAGAATATGTTGCCACCTTTTTTAAAACCAAGAAGTTTGATTCACATTATTTCTCCATCGGGAGCAATTGATGCCGAATATATTGATAAAGCTACAATTGTTTTGGAGCAATGGGGTTTTCGTGTCTCGGTAGGTCAGTTTGCAAAATCGCAATGGGGCAGGTTTGCTGGTAAGAAAGAAGAAAGAATATCTGATTTGCAATTTACATTTGATAATCCTGAAATAGATGCTATACTTTGTAGTAGAGGTGGTTATGGGTTAGCGCAAATCATTGATAAAATTGATTTTACTCAGTTCATCAACTCTCCCAAGTGGTTGATTGGATTTAGTGATATAACTATTTTGCACAACTCGATAACAAAATTGGGAATTGCATCCATCCATTCTATTATGGCAAAGGATATTTCGGAATTAGAGATTGAATCTGATCCAGTTGATGGTTTGAAACAGATTCTGATGGGGAATTTACCTACTTATTCCTTTGCCAACCATGGCCTTGATCGTATTGGAAAAGCAAACGGGAAATTAATTGGTGGAAATCTTTCTGTTCTTATCGGAATGCGAGCGACACCTTTTGATTTGCTTTATCGAAATAATATACTTTTTATCGAGGATATTGGTGAAAAGCCTTATCAAATAGATAGAATGATACAAAATTTACGATTAGGTGGCGTGTTCAATGAAATTTCAGGCTTAGTCGTGGGGCAATTTTCCGATTGTGAAGAAGACGAGTTGATGAAGCAAAGTATTTACGAAATTATCAATGAAGCTGTTGGTGAAAATACTTATCCAGTATGTTTTAATTTTCAAGCTGGACATGTCGACAACAATCTTCCTTTAATTTTAGGGAATGAAACACAACTAATTGTATCAGCCGATGGAGTAAAACTAAGTTTTGATTCTTTAAACTATTAGGATTGAATATTAATTGTTTCGTTGCGATGCAAATTCAGCACAGTTGATTAAAGCCTCTTTTTCTGCACAATCAGCAAATCCAGCTAGCTCTTTAATTGCTTCATTTCTGAAATTGGTCATGCAATTCTCGGCATAGTCCAGTCCGCCCATATTTCGAGCAAATTCCAAAATTAGTTTTATATTTTCATCATTGAAATTCTTACTATCAATGATGGAAATTATTTTGTCTTTCTCTGTATCTTCGGCTGTTTGGAGTGCATAAATAAGTGGTAAAGTTACTTTCCCATCCTGCAAATCGTTTCCAGTAGGTTTACCTATTTCAATATCCTGATAATAATCAAAAATATCATCTTTTATCTGAAAACATAGGCCAAGATATTCTCCAAATTTTTTGAGATGCGTTCTGGCTTCTAAATCAGCATTGGCCGATAAAGCACCCACCTCGGTACAAGTTGCAAAAAGTAAGGCAGTTTTTTTACGGATAATATTAAAATAGTCTTTTTCAGTAATCTTTGTTTTATTGGTGTTAAGCAACTGAATCAACTCACCATCCGAAAGCTCCATGCCTATATTGGCCACTGCTTTTAGAATCTGTAAATTATCTGTCTTAGTGGCACTTACCAAGGCATTAGAAAGCATGTAATCGCCTGACAGCACCGCAATTTTATTAGACCAGCGAGCATTAATTGAAAGCCGTCCCCGACGTTCCATAGTGAAGTCAACTACATCATCGTGAATCAAACTAGCATTGTGTAAAAGTTCTAATGCTAATGCTCCATTATAAGTAGCTTCCGTAACCGAACCGCACAATTTGGCAGAAAGCAAGGTGAGGATAGGACGAAGTTGCTTTCCGCTACCTTGCAAAATATAATCGTTGACGCTGGAAATGAGTGGATTATCTGATTTTAAAGCCGAAGCAAAAACTCTTTTAAAAGCCTGCATTTCAGCTGTTATTGGTTGTCGTATATTGTCAATTAAACTCATGAAGTTCTGTGGAGGTTGTTTATAATGCAAAAGTAATCAATTTTAAAAAGTATGGCTAAAATTGCTCTTTTTTTATCAGTAATTTTTGTTAAAACAACAAAGATTGCCATTTAGTTTGATTCAATCTAAAACTACTTCAAATTTGATGATTGTTTTTTTTGGAAGATAATATCAAAGACTCCTGAATTCCATCGGGAATAGCTGCAATATTGTAAGTTTAGAAAGCTCTTAAAAACGACAATTTTGCTATATTACTTCATTTTACGGCCTAGCAGTTCAATTTTCCGTAGCCAACCACGAATTTTATACTCACGAGCAGATTTCACTGGACCAATCGAAGTTATTCTCACTGGACTTACACCACAATAACCCAAAATGTTTCTTTTCATCGAAATATGTCCACTTTGTCCATAACGTAAATAGTAATACCATCGTGGCGAGTTCATGCTAACTATTACTCGTGCTGATTTCCCTGTAAGTAATTTATCGCAAAACAAGGATTTTTTGCGATAGTTGAATGCAAAGCCTGGTAGGAAAACCCTGTCGATGAAGCCTTTGAAAAGCGCTGGATAAGTTCCCCACCAATTTGGGTATACAAATACAAGATGATCGGCCTTGTGAATTTCCTTCTGAACTTTCACCAAATCAGGTTCATATTGGTTGTGTTTATCCAGATGATGGTTTCTTAATGGATCGAAATCCAACTGGCATAAATGAATGATACTACAGTTTGCACCAGCTGATTCTGCTCCTTTTTGGTAGGATAAAGCTATCTCCGTACAGAGACTTTTCATTTCGGGATGACCATTAATAATTAAAATATTTTTCATAAATCTCTATTTTAATGGATTAAATATGTTTTTCTTTCTTCGTTCTCCCCAAATAATTGGTGATTTGCATGTAACGAAAGAGTAATCCCACAAATTTAATAATTTCTGTTGATTAAAAAAAACTGTAAATTAATTATAATTGAAAATCATGCTTTTTTCAGCTCAAATACTTATTCTCTATGTTTTATAGCATATATTATGTATAAACTAATAATTAATTGAATAATATTCCAATTATTTTATTTTTTTGACTAATTTTCTTGTATAAAACATAAATAAATGTTTGTATTTTTGCAAACAGTTGTTTAAGTAACACTCATATTGAAATATGAAAAAAATTACATTTCTCTTTATTTTATTGGTTTCTATCATAGGTAGTAATGCCCAGAATCTGAATTTCAGCGATTCTACAAATGTCAGTTTAATTACTTGTTCGCCTGGCGAAGAGGTTTATGCCAAATTTGGACATACAGGAATAAGGCTTAAAGATGCTCAAAGCAATCTCGATGTAGTTTTTAATTATGGTATATTTAGTTTTCAGACTAATAATTTTTATTTTAAATTTATCAAAGGTGAAACAGATTATTTATTGGGAGTAAATCAAACACCCTTGTTCTTAGCAGAGTATGAGAAACGTAACTCCATAGTTTGGGAGCAAGAATTAGAATTGAAAATTGAAGAAAAAAGAGAATTGATTAATTCGCTACTCGAAAACTTAAAGCCAGAAAACCGTAAATATCGTTATAATTTTGTGTTTGATAATTGTGCCACTCGGCCTCGTGATAAAATCTTGGATGCTGTTGATGGATTTATTAGTTTCAAAGTAGATGCTAACTCGAAAACATATCGGCAGTGGGTTGGAGAGTACGTTGGTGAAGAAACATGGCTTAAATTTGGCATCGACCTTGTGTTTGGTATGGATGCCGATATAATAGCTCCACAGTTTGAGAGCATGTTTTTACCGATTGTTTTAATGACTGAATTCCAAGGCATTAAAGTTCTTGAAAATAAGGATCAATCACCGGTTCCCTTAGTTAAGAAATACAGAATATTGATTGATCCCAATACAACCAAAGTGGAGCTTAATAAATGGTATTCAGAACCTATTTTTATATTTTGTTTGTTTTTGGCTCTTGGAGTTTTTAGTATGCTTTTTGAGTACAAAGTTGCTCATATTAAACCTTATTTCGACAGTCTCACTTTGATAATTACTGGTTTTGCAGGGTTAGTCATTCTATATTTAACGTTTTTCTCTGTTCATCCATTGGTGCACCATAACTTTAACCTTTTGTGGTTAAATCCTTTAAATTTTATAATTGGATTTTTTTTATGGGTAAAACCTTTGCGCAAGGCAATATATTATTATTCTTATTTTAATTTAGGGTTGTTGCTGCTGGCATTACTCGTCTTGGTATTATCAGTACAAGAAATGAATACTGCCTCATATCCAATTATTACCTTGCTACTAATTCGAAATGCTCGTTGGCTAGTTCGTACGAAACATAAATATGACAAAAGAGGAAAATATTCAAACCAAAATGCCAATTCATAATAATGAAACTCTAAGCCCAAAGAGGTTTGTAGCTATTATTCCTGCTCGATTTGCCTCTACCAGATTTCCAGGAAAACCCTTAGTGGAAATTGGAGGCAAAACCATGATTCAACGGGTTTACGAACAAGTTTCAAAAGCCGTAGAAAATGTATATGTAGCTACCGATGACATTCGCATACAAGAAGCTTGTGTCAGCTTTGGTGCAAATGTGATTATGACTTCGGAACTTCACCGAAGTGGAACCGATCGTTGCTACGAAGCTTATACCAAAATAGGAGAGGAGTTCGATGTAATTATCAATGTGCAGGGCGATGAACCTTTTATTCAGCCGGAACAAATCGAGACGCTCAAAGCCTGTTTTGCTGATAAAAATACTCAGATTGCAACCCTAGCAAAACGGATTTCAAATGAGGAAGGAACTGAATTCCTTGTTGACCCCAATCACCCAAAATTAATCGTAAATAAGAATGATGAGGCGATGTATTTCAGTCGCTCAGTAATTCCTTTTATCAGAGGAGAGCAAGCTGAAAACTGGCTAAATGCTTTCCCTTACCTCAAACATGTAGGCATTTATGCTTATCAATCCGAAGTTTTAAAACAATTAGTAAACTTACCCGCCTCATCCCTTGAAATAGCTGAATCGCTAGAACAATTGCGCTGGCTCGAAAATGGTTATAAGATCAAAGTGGGTTATACCATTGTAGATTCCTTTGGAATTGATACGCCCGAAGACTTAGAAAAAGTGAATAAGTTTTTCTGAAAAACTCTTTTTCTCTCAGCACCGAAAGATAGACTCTCAATAAACCGACCCATAGTATTGAAAAAAAAACTGTTATGGCAAAAAACAAAACAATAACTGTTCAGGGAAGAGAAATCACTTTGATTTGTGATAAGGTAAATGATTATATTTCACTTACCGATATGGCTCGTTACAAAGATGCTGAAAGAAGTGATTATATTTTACAAAACTGGTTACGAAACCGCAGCACTATTGAATTTGTAGGACTTTGGGAAGAATTCAACAATCCTGATTTTAATTCCATCGAATTCGATGGAATTAAAAATATGGCTGGCTCTAACAGCTTTTCGCTTACACCTAAAAGATGGATAGAAACCACCAATGCCATTGGTATAATTTCTAAAACGGGAAAGTATGGCGGCACTTTTGCACACCGTGATATTGCTTTTGAATTTGCGACTTGGATAAGTGCTGAATTCAAATTCTATTTCATCAAAGAATTTCAACGCTTGAAAGCTGATGAAAATGACCGACTGAAACTCGATTGGGATCTGCAACGCACTTTGGCAAAAGTAAATTACCACATTCATACAGATGCTATCAAAGAGAAAATTATGCCTTTATCGCTTTCAAAAGATAAAATTAATTTTGTGTATGCTGATGAAGCCGATGTGTTGAATGTAGCCTTGTTTGGTATTACCGCAAAACAATGGAGGGATGCAAATCCCAATCTAAAAGGGAATATAAGAGATGAAGCCACCATTGAACAGTTGGTAGTTTTAAGCAATATGGAAAGCATAAATGCAGTATTGATTCATCAGGATCTGCCACAAAATGAACGACTGAACCAATTAAACACTATTGCAATTACTCAAATGAAATCATTATTGGGTAATAAAAATTTAAAAAAACTCAAATAGAAATGGCAACTCTGTTGGGAATTATAACGATAATCTAAACAAGTAACATTATAAATGGAAGTTTTTTTTCTAAATCAAAGATACAGTAGTTCAGGAGAGCCTGAACTTGGAGTTGGCATTGTAACGGAAGTCAGCAAAGGAAAAGTAAAGCTGTATTTTCCTGTGTCAGATGAAACACGACTGTACGCCATGGAAAGCGCTCCTTTGCTGCGAACTGTTTTTAAATCAGGAGATAGCATTGTAGATAAACAAGGACAATCCATGCTGATTGAGCAAGTTAAACTCGTGGATGAACTTTACGTGTATTATGGGAGTAATAGAAAGCTGCATGAGGCGGAATTGGGCGATGTGTCGGTTACGCACAGCGTGGATGATAGACTTTATATGGGAGATGTGGATTCTCCCGAAAAGTTTGCACTGCGCAGAGAGACGCTCTATCACGATTATAAAAGACGAATATCACCAGTGCATGGATTTGTGGGTGGAAAAATTGATTTAATTCCCCACCAACTTTATATTGCCCATGAGGTGAGTTCACGATTTGCTCCACGGGTATTGTTGTCAGATCAGGTTGGACTTGGGAAAACCATAGAAGCCTGCCTGATTTTACATCGTTTATTGGTCACTGGACGAATATCGAGGGTGCTAATCCTAGTTCCTGAATCGCTCCTACACCAATGGTTTGTGGAGATGTTGCGGAAATTTAATCTGTGGTTTAATATTTTCGATGAAGACCGTTGCGCCTCTCTTGAAGAGAGTGCAGTAGATGGAAATCCTTTTCTTGATGATCAACTTATCATTTGTAGTATTGAGTTTTTGGCAGGTTCGGAGAAGCGAGCCCGACAAGCCATTGCTGCTGATTGGGACATGTTGGTGGTGGATGAAGCCCATCATCTCGAATGGTCTATTGATGAGGTAAGTATTGAATATAGCATAGTGGAATTGTTGAGTCAGATGGCCAAAGGATTGCTGCTTTTGACTGCTACTCCCGAACAACTAGGCGTTGAAAGTCATTTTGCACGACTCAGATTACTCGACCCCAACAGATATAATAATTATACTGATTTTATCAATGAATCTGAGGGTCATAAAGACATTGCAGCAATTGTAGAGACTTTGTCTTTGGGTAAAGTCCTAAAAAAGAAAGATATCAAGTTATTAGAAACTATTTTCCCCAAAGAAAAAATCGCATTATTGGCCAACAATGATGAAATAACAAGGCACAACCTGATTGAAGATTTGCTTGATCAACATGGTCCAGGCAGGGTATTGTTTCGGAATACCCGATTGGCGATGAGTGGATTCCCGAAACGGATAGCCCACATCATTCCCATTCAGGCAGAAGAAAATCATAGCCTTTGGATTGATCGTGCAACGAATGAATTCTCCTATGATAGAGGAATTGTTTCAGCAATAAAAACTGAACAAGAATTTTGGTTTGATGAAGACCCTCGGGTGGAGTGGCTTTTAATGCAAATGAAGGAATTATTTCCTGAAAAAATACTTCTTATTTGCAGTTCCAAAGAAAAAGTGTTGGCATTGGAAGCCGCTTTAAGCAAACTCACTGCGCTAAAAGTCGGCGTTTTTCATGAAGACCTCACATTGGTACAACGCGATAAAAACGCAGCATGGTTTGCCGAGCATGATGGTGCTGAGATACTCCTTTGTTCAGAAATAGGAAGTGAAGGTCGGAATTTTCAATTTAGCCATCATCTTGTTTTATTTGACCTACCTTTTCATCCTGAATTATTGGAACAACGTATCGGTCGTCTCGATAGAATTGGACAAAAACAGGACATTGACATTTATATTCCATATATCGTAGGAAGCCCACAGAGCATACTTGTTAGCTGGTTTCATGAAGGGTTGAATGCTTTTAATACCAATCTCGAAGGCGGCAATATCATTTATAAATCATTCAGTAAACGATTGTTCAGTATTTTAGAAATGTCGACATTGGATGAGGTAAGTTCTGAACTAGCCGCATTGATAACAGCAACCACTAACTTCCAACTAGCATTGAAGAAAAACCTTGCTGAAGGACGTGATCGATTGTTGGAGATGAATTCATTTCGTCCCAAAATTGCTAAAAAACTAATTGAGCAAATTCAAACTGAAGATAAAAATAGAGCACTGGAATTTTATTTGACAAAAGTCTTTCGGCATTTTGATGTGGAGATGGAAGACATAGCTGCCCGAACTTATTTGTTACATCCGGCTTCTATCAACGCTGGGGTATTTCCCACCATTCCGCAAGAAGGAATACAAGTTACATTCGATAGGAAACGAGCGATTAGCAGAGAAGATGTCAGTTTTCTAAGTTGGGATCATCCCATGGCGACTGGGGCGATCGACATGGTGCTAAGTGCTAGATTTGGGAGTGCAAGTTGTGGAGTTATGCGTGGAACAGGTAGTCCAGCGTTATTGCTTGAATTGCTTTTTGTGCTTGAAACGGCTGGTAAAGAAAGTATTGATATCGACCGTTTTCTTGCTCATATCCCTTTGAGAATTGTAATAGATCATAGGGGTAATGATGTTACAGATTTGTATTCTATTGAAATGCTCAACAAAAATTTAATCCCTGGCAGCATTGAAATGCTGCTGGAAAATGATGCATTTGTGGATACTATTCTGCCAAATATGATTTCGACCGCTACAAAAATTGCCACAACATTAGCCGACAAAGAAATAGCCAAGGGTTTGCAACGCATGAAACTCACGCTGAATCATGAGATAGATAGGCTCACGGCATTGCAAAAAATGAACAAAGACATCAGGCCAGACGAAATTCAGAAAGCGATGGATGAACTTACATCATTATCAATCCTCATAAAAAAAGCACGCATTCGATTAGATGCCTTGCAACTGATTCGGAAAGAGTAATTTTATGCTACAGCCATTTTGAAACCACCTTTCAAAATGCTATTATTTATGTTGGTTATTGGGATTTTATCAATCACAATAACCAATTTTTGTTTTTGGTGAGAGAATATGCAGAACAATGAATAGTCATTATACAAGTTATATGTGTCTGATAAATTGAACTTTATATTTTAAGAAAAAAGAATAGCAACACGGATTAAGCGGATTGAGCGGATATTCGCTGATTTAAATTTCAAAAACGGATTCAAAACGGATTTATCCC
>JBBRHJ010000030.1:0-20434 GCA_038222885.1 Bacteroidales bacterium
TTTCATGTTTTTGTAGAAATAAGCAATTGCTTCACCCAGCGATGAAATATGTAATTTTTCGTAAATGCGTTTGGCGTGTGTGTTCACAGTAGAATAACCCATTCCTAATTTATCAGCTACCATTTTGTACGAAAGTCCTTCAGCGAGCAATGCTAAGACCTCTGTTTCTTTGGGCGATAAAGGATTAATTATTTCTTTCGGTTTGAAATAGTCCAATACTTTTTGAGCAATGCCAGGATTCATAACTGCACCACCTTGATATACCTCTTCAATGGCTTGAAGAATAAGCTGTGGCTTGTCTTTTTTTAGAATATAACCACTAGCACCATTTTTCAGGCTAGTGAAAATTTTCTCAGAATCATCAAATGCAGTTTGCATCAACACTTTTATTTCAGGATAATGAGTTTTTATTTCTAATAATCCTTTAATACCATCTACTTCTGGCATATTTATATCCATGAGTACCACATCTGGAAGAAATTTTTCCATATCAGACAAAACGCTTATACAGTTATCCTTTTCACCCACAAACAGAAATTGATCATTGAGTGAAAGGAGTGCTTTTAAACTGTCTCTTCGTTCGTCGTTGTCGTCGTATATAAATATGCGGATATTCATTGTTCAAAGTTAGTTCTTTTTTTTTGCAAAGTTAGTACCTTAATCAGGGTACAAGCGGAATGTTTGCTTTTATCGATGTGCCATTTTTTGCATCAGATTGTATGTCAAGTTCTCCATCTAATTCTCGTATCCTTTTCTTCATATTTCCCAATCCATTTCCATTTATTACTGAAGTATCAAACCCAACTCCATCATCGGAAATTAAAATTATAATCTTATTGTTTATTATGTCTATTTTTATTTCAAATAGCGAGGCTTTACTGTATTTAGCCACATTATTAGTAGCTTCTTTGACAAAAAACACGATGTTTCGACGGGTAGATATATCCTTAATTTCTTTATCGGCTCTGGGATCTATTCTGATTTTATAGTCAATATTTGACGAACCTAAAATGTCGCTTGTAAAATTTTTAATCCTTGAGGTTAAAGATAGAAATTCATCTTTTCCGGGTTTCATACTCCATATTATGTCACCAATCTTGTCTGATAATTGTTCGGTTTGAAGTTCAATTTTTTCCAATAGCTTTTTAGCTTCTGTGGGGTTTTTCTCCATCAATGTGTTGGCTACCGCACTATTTATTTGTAAACTACTTAATGATGAGCCAATTTCATCGTGCAAATCGGCAGTGATTTTACATCGCTGATCCTCCAACGCTACTTGTTCGCTTATTAAGTATTTTCTTCTGCTGTTCTTTAAATTAAGTATAAACAAGAGGAAGGGTAAAAAAATCAGGATACTTAAAAATGGATAAAACCAAGCACGTTTGGTAATTTGAATGCGTGAATAAGTGCTGATTCTTGTATATTTAGTTACTGTCTTATTTTTTAAATCAATGGCTCTTATGTATAAATTAAATTTGCCATTGGGGAGGTGAATATTCAAGGTGTTGAGATTACAAAAATCCTCGTAATTGCCAAATTCACTCCAAGCAAATTGATAATATAATTTATTTCCATCAGTATTTAACTCTTTGAATTTTAATGCAATAAGACCTGCTCCTTTGGGCATTTCATAATGGTTTGCCAGCGACACTTTTACTCTATTAATTCTTACTTCCACCAATGTGGGGCGTATGTTTAGCTCTTGCAGTTTCAGTTTATATGTCTTTGGTGCATTGTTTTTATCTTGATTAAATGTTTGATTTACTGTGTAAATTGGACTGTGTTTTATTTCAACCGCATTTGTGGGATTGGTTTCATTGATTTGATATTGATTAATTACAGAATTATTCAACATCAATAAACTGTCTTTTTCAGGAATCTCTTGGTAGGAGGGTGTAACATATTCTTTTTCGTCGAGCGAGACGAAATAGTATAACAATACAAAAAATAATACATACAATACTAAGTATAAAACATTAATATCTATCCATTTGTATATTTTTAAATGCTTGTAATCCATTGTAAATAGGCGTAAAATTTAATTCACAGATTATTCCCTTTGTTTTTCTGTTAACTCACTCTGTTTTTTTATTTTACAACAATTTTTAAAGCCGTTAATCTCTATTTTTTAAAACTATTAATGATTATTTCAATTGTTACATTTATATTGTGTTAATTGTCTGTTGGTTGTAATTGTAGAGGGAAGCTCCACTGAGTTGTGGATAGCAAAGTTGTCAAGTTTCATAAGGTTGTTGATGTCTGTTATTCTATATTACTCGCTATCGCATCAGCTTAACATTTTCACGAAACAAATATAGAGATAAAATTTTTAACTTTAATGTCAATTCAAAAGTATTTATTGATAAAATAAAATCTCCCAATTTAGAACGAAAAAATATTAATATCTTTACAAGCGAAATCAGAAAATCACTTTATAAGAATGAAAAGACTTAAAACAAACTTGTTTTGCATATTAATATTGGGAGCAGGACTAACAACCAATGCACAAAAGCAAAAACCAATTTATTTAGACAATGTGCAGCCAATTGAGTTGCGTGTGAAGGATGCCTTATCGAAAATGACACTCGAAGAAAAGGTGAAACTGTGCACAGCACAGTCAAAATTTAGCTCGCACGGTGTTCCACGGTTAGGGATTCCTGAACTTTGGATGAGCGATGGTCCTCACGGTGTACGCATGGAAATATTGTGGGATAGTTGGACACATGCTGGTTGGACAAACGACTCCTGTACTGCTTTCCCTGCCTTGACTTGCTTGGCGGCTTCGTGGGATCCACAAATTTCACAAATCTACGGTCAAGCCATAGGCGAAGAAGCTCGTTATCGCCGGAAAGATGTTTTACTCGGTCCTGGCGTGAATATTTATCGTACTCCATTGAATGGTCGTAACTTTGAGTATTTAGGCGAAGATCCTTATTTGGCTTCTAAAATGGTTGTTCCCTATATTCAAGGAGTTCAACAAAATGGCGTTGCTGCCTGTGTGAAACATTATGCACTGAACAATCAGGAAAAATGGCGTGGTCATATTGATGTTCAACTCAGTGATAGAGCATTATACGAAATTTATCTTCCTGCATTCAAAGCGGCAGTAATGGAAGGGAAAGTTTGGTCGATAATGGGTGCGTACAACAAAATAAGAGGTCAACATGCTTGTGAAAACGAACTGATATTGATGAAAATACTGAAAGGCGAGTGGAAATTTGATGGCACAGTGATAACCGATTGGGGTGGTGCTCATAATACAAAAGACGCAGCTTTGAATGGTCAGGATATCGAAATGGGAACTGGTACGAATGGTTTTACTTCCAATAAAGTGAATGCCTACGACTATTATTATCTGGCAAATCCATATTTGAAATTGCTCAAGTCAGGCGAAATACCTGTATCCAATGTGGACGACAAGGCTTCTCGTATTTTGCGTTTGATTTTTCGCACGGCCATGAATATGGACAAACCTTATGGTTCGTTAGCTTCCGAAGAACATTTCAAAGTGGGTCGTAAAGTGGCAGAGGCTGGAATTGTGCTCCTGAAAAATACAAAAAGTTTATTGCCACTCGATATTTCTATGTATAAATCGATAGCTGTTATTGGCGAAAATGCCACCCGCAGTTTGACCAAAGGTGGCGGTTCGTCGGAGTTGAATCCAAAATATGAAATTTCTCCATTGCAAGGATTGATTGCAAAATTTGGTGCTGATAAATTCAAATGCAGCATGGGTTATGCGTCAGGGAAAGTGGCTTACGACAAAGTAAATCCATCTTCACTTGATGCAGATTCATTGCGGAATGAAGCTGTAAAACTTGCCTCAAACTCAGACCTTGTTCTGTTCTTTGGCGGACTGAATAAAAATACGCAGCAAGATAGTGAAGGCGATGATCGCCGTTCATATAGTTTGCCTTTCGGGCAAAATGAGTTAATAACTGAACTACAAAAAGTGAATAAAAATATAGTATTGGTTATGCAAAGTGGCAACGCTTACGAAATGCCTTGGCTCAACAATGCCAGCACCTTGGTTCAGGCGTGGTATGGTGGTTCGGAAGCCGGAAACGCCATTGCTAATATATTATCGGGTGAAGTAAATCCGAGCGGAAAATTACCTTTTACTTTTGCCGCAAAATTGAATGATTATGGTTCACATTCCTTTGGCGAAATTGCTTATCCTGGCGACAATGTCAAACAGGAATACAAAGAAGATATTTTGGTAGGTTACCGCTGGTTCGATACCAAAAAGATCAAACCATTGTTCGCATTTGGCTACGGACTTTCGTACACAAGTTTTGAATATGGAAAAATTGCAACTGACAAAAAAATCTATTCAACTGACGAAACTATAAAGGTATCATTCAGCATCAAAAATATAGGAAAAGTGGATGGAGCTGAAGTTGCTCAGGTTTACGCTTCCCAACCCAAAGCATCGGTAATGCGACCCGTCAAAGAGTTGAAAGCCTTTAAAAAAGTATTCTTGAAAGCTGGAGAAATACAACATGTAGAAGTAGAAATCAAGGTGAAAGATCTTGCATTTTACGATGAAACTTTGCAGGATTGGAAAGTTGAATCTGCTGAATTTATTCTCCGCATTGCAGCCTCAGCTACCGATGAAAAAAGCAGTATAAGTATTCAGGTGAAGTAATATTCAATGGAATATCCATTGAATATTTGAAAAGGAAGCCACAATGAAGTTTCTTTTTTAATAAGAATGGAAGGCGGATTTGACGGATAATGCGGATTTAAGACATGCAAGCATGACTGATAAGACAATGTTTGATTGAAAATTATATCGACTTGTCGAAATTCTTATCCGTTTTTTTAATTTATTGAGAATATAGGACATTATTTCTGTCCAAACACATAAGTTCTGCCTTACAGGCAGTTTCTCTTAATTTTTCAAACCATATTAATTTTCTGCACACTTTGCGAATAATCATTCTTTTTTATCAGCAGATAAAAGCATAAAAATGATCAAAAAATAAACCCGATTTTGGCAAAAAAATTGCTAAAATCGGGTTTTGATTATTGAAGTTTAGAACTGAGTTATGGCAATCCTAAAACATCAATTTAAAAATACTTAATATCTTTGTTTTCTATGGACGAAAGTAAATTGTTGGCCAATCGGCTTGCACCAAATCGGAACATCTTGTTGCTGAGCCAATCCTTACCCAGAATTTGTTTCACGATTGTATAATGATTTACAGCATCTTGAGTCGTAACTATTCCGCCTGCAGGTTTATAAGCCACCTTTATCCCTGTTTTATCATACCACTCTTTAATAGCGTGACACATGATGTAAGTTGCTTCGAGTGTAGCCGCAATTGGCATTTTACCCGTTGAGGTTTTGATGAAATCCGCACCGGCTGACATGGCTAAAATGGATGCTTTTTTGATATTTGAAGCATTTTGTAATGCTCCACTTTCTATAATAACTTTCAAATGAGCATCGCGGCAAGAACTTTTAATTTCTGTGAGTTCTTCGTAAACTTCCTCGTAATTTTCTTCCAAGAATTTTCCGATAGAAATCACCACATCAATTTCAGTTGCACCTTCGAGAACTGACATAGCCGTCTCAGCTATTTTCACTTCAATAAAAGTTTGTGATGCTGGAAATCCTGCTGCAACAGCCGCAATTCCAATATCTTCTTTCAGGTTTTCTTTCACAACTGGCACCAAAGCAGGATAAACACAAATAGCTCCAACATTGGGTAAATGTGGAAAGTTGCTTTTGAAATTATTCACTTTCTCAACCATCGATATTATCTCGGCATGTGTGTCGGTGCTATTCAGTGAAGTCAAATCAATTTGGCTAAGACATTGCTTATAAACCTCTATATTGTTGTTCAATTCGTAATGTTGACTGAGAATAGTATTAATCCCTTGTTTTACTTCTTCATCGCTTATTTCGCAATTATAAAGTTCGAATAAATCATCAAATTTGCTCATATTCCTTTGTGTTTGTGTTTTGTTATATTGATAAATTTATCAATTTTATTGCTGTTTCAATTTTTCATTTGCGTGATGTCTTTCACTGTCTCTTGCCGTTTTTTTAATCATATTGGCATTGAAAGCTTGGGTAAGATCTATCCCAGTTTGGTTGGCCAAACACATTAAAACCCAAAGAACATCGGCCATTTCGTCGGCTAGATTATAGGTTTTGTCTGACTCTTTGAAGGATTGTTCGCCATATACTCTCGAAATTATCCTTGCTAATTCACCAACTTCCTCTGTCAGAATTACCATATTAGTCAACTCACCAAAATACCGTACGCCATGGGTTTTTATCCATTCGTCCACCAATTGCTGAGCCTGCACTATGGTCAAATCATTATTCATTCAGTCGGGCAATTATTGTTTCGTTTCCAATGGTTGATTCGCCCACCTTAACAAATATTTCGGTGTCTTTGGGGAAATACATATCAACCCGCGAACCAAATTTTATAAAACCAAGATGCTCATTAATATGACATTCCTTGCCTGCATGTGCGTAAGTTACAATTCTACGTGCCAAAGCTCCAGCTATCTGTCTGATAAGTATTTGTGTCCCTAATTCTGTTTCAATTACCACTGTTGAACGCTCATTCTCAGTACTCGATTTGGGTAGAAACGCAGCCATGTGTCGTCCATCGTGGTGAAGAGATTTAATGACTTTTCCTTTGACGGGAACCCAATTTGCATGTACATTAAAGACGGACATGAATATTGAAACTTGTATACGTTCATCGCCAAAATACTCATTTTCCTCGGTAGTTTCCACTACTACTATCGTTCCATCGGCTGGAGCAACTACCAAACTTGGATCGTCAATAACTACGTGACGACGTGGATCGCGGAAGAAATAGGCAAAGAAAAACAATAAACCAGCTGATACTACAATGTTGACTATCAGCACAATTGACTGAAATTGAACATATATAAAAAGATTCAATAATAATAAAACGAACATTAACGAACCTAATATGATTCTTCCTTCTTTGTGTATTCTGATGTATCTCATGTTATTGTAAATAATTGTTGAAAAGTTTCATCATTAGTTTTTAACAAAATGACAAGCTAATTTTAGTGTTTTAACAACAAAAGTAAAGAAAAACTTTCATCAATGCAAGGAGTGAAATTATTCTTTTCAAATCCAACTGAATTGATTAACTTTGCATCTTGCAATTTTTCATAGATTTTACTCGAAACACTGGAGTTAAACAATTGGAAATGAAATAAATTGCAGAAACAAGACATCAAATTTTATAACACATACTCATACATAACAATCGCTTATGAACCTTTCACACTTAAATGCAATTTCGCCTATTGATGGTCGCTACCGCAGTAAAACAGAAACATACACCCACTATTTCTCTGAATTTGCTTTAATCCGCTATCGGGTACTCGTGGAAGTGGAGTATTTTATTGCCTTGTGCACAATCCCTTTGCCCCAGCTGAAACAAGTTCCTGTAAGTATCTTTCCTGAATTGCGATTGATTTATACTAACTTTAACGAAGCCGATGCTCAGAGAATAAAAGACATTGAAAAAGAAACAAATCACGATGTAAAAGCGGTAGAGTATTTCTTAAAAGAAAAATTCAAAGCGCTCCGACTTGATGATTTTCTGGAATTTATTCACTTCGGATTGACCTCGCAGGACATTAACAACACCTCTATTCCTATCAGTATCAAGAAGGCAATCGATGAAGTTTATCTTCCTGAAATTGATGAACTATTGCGATTAATAACCAAACTATCAAACGATTGGGCTGATGTATCTATGTTGGCAAAAACACACGGACAGCCAGCATCCCCAACTCGTTTGGGTAAGGAATTTATGGTTTTTATCAATAGATTGCAGGTTCAACTAAAACAACTGAAACAAATACCACATTCGGGTAAATTTGGTGGTGCTACAGGCAATTATAATGCACACAAGGTTTCGTACCCAACTATAGACTGGAAGCAATTCGGGAATGAATTTTTGACTGAAAAATTAGGACTTGAGCGCGAACAATGGACTACTCAAATTTCAAATTATGATAATTTGGCTGCACAATTTGACGCATTGAAACGCGTTAATAACATCCTAATTGATCTTTGTCGCGATATCTGGACTTATGTTTCGATGGAATATTTCAAACAAAAAATTAAAGCGGGCGAAGTTGGTTCTTCGGCCATGCCACACAAAGTAAATCCAATCGACTTTGAAAATGCCGAAGGAAATTTGGGAATGGCGAATGCCGTTTTTGAGTTTTTGGCGAATAAACTTCCTATTTCAAGGCTACAACGCGACTTAACCGACAGCACCGTTTTACGAAATGTGGGTGTTCCGTTTTCACATACATTAATTGCTACACAAAGTATTACGAAAGGTCTGACTAAGTTACTACTCAATGAAACAGCCATTTATAGAGATTTAGACAATACTTGGGCTGTGGTGGCCGAAGGTATTCAAACGATTTTAAGACGTGAATCTTATCCATCGCCTTACGAAGCACTCAAAAAACTAACTCGAACCAACGAAGGAATTACTGAAATGTCCATTCGTCAATTTATTGAGGAGCTTGACGTAAACGAAAGCGTAAAAGAAGAATTAAGAAGAATTACTCCACGAAATTACACAGGGATTTAATAATAACAGGGTATAATTTTTTGAAAATATTTATTTCTTTACCATACTGGTCTTATAATTATTTTGCAGGTTTTAGACCCAATCAAGAAATAAATTGTAAATTGTAAATGTTCAAATTGTAAATTATTCTCAATGTTCAAATTCATCACCTTACTCAAACGTTTTATTCCGCCCTACAAAAAATATGTAGGACTTAGTTTATCATTAAATTTACTGTCCACTATTTTTAGTTTATTTTCGTTTGCAGCTATTATACCAGTGTTGCAAATCCTTTTTAAGTTAGAAAAAGCCACTTCGCAGTATCAAGATTGGATGTGGAGCGATGGTTTGGGAGCAATAAGTTCAGCAATCAAGAACAATTTATATTTTTGGGTAGAACAATCAATCGATAGAGTAGGTCCATCGTCAGCACTACTATATTTAGGAATGTTTCTGGTGATAATGACCGCTTTCAAAGTGGGAACTGCGTATTTTGGTGCCTATTTTGTGATTCCAATTCGCACGGGTGTGGTTCGTGATTTACGCAATCAACTTTACAAGAAAATTGTAAGTTTGCCAATCGGATTTTTCTCCGAAGAACGAAAAGGCGATATCATGTCGCGTATGATGGGGGATGTAACCGAGGTGGAGGCATCCATTATCAGTTCGTTGGAATTGGTTTTTAAAAACCCCATTATCATATTGATCTACTTGGGAGTTTTATTTGCCATGAGCTGGGAACTCACTATTTTTGTGTTGGTTTTACTGCCTTTCAGTGGTTGGCTTATTGGTAGAATTGGGCGAAACCTAAAAACTACGTCGACAATTGGACAAGAACAAACCGGCGAAATGCTGTCGCAAATTGAGGAAACATTAGGCGGACTAAGAGTAATAAAAGCATTCACTGCCGAGCCTAAAGTTGAAATGCGTTTTGGGATTTTGAACGATAAAATTCGTAGGACTTTCAATAGATTACATCGTCGCTATAACTTGGCTCATCCAGTTGGCGAACTGATAGGTACTATCGTGATTGCCATGTTGCTTTGGTTTGGCGGTGTGTTGATAGTAGGCAATAACAGTTCAATCGGAGCTGCCGAATTTATCTATTATATTCTGATTTTTTATAGCATTATTGCACCCGCAAAAGACTTATCCAAAGCATCTTACAGCATTCAAAAAGGCTTGGCTTCATTAGAAAGGGTTGACAAAATTCTACAAAGTGATAATGCAATTCCTGAACCATTAAAACCTGTTCAGTTTACAAAATTTGAGCGAGGAATAGAGTTTCGCAATGTGAGCTTCCGCTATCAAACCGATTGGGTATTACGCAATATTGAACTGATTATTCCCAAAGGTAAAACAGTCGCCTTGGTTGGGCAGTCGGGTTCAGGAAAGTCAACGATGGTCGACTTAGTGCCTAGGTATTATGATCCAGAAGAAGGTCAGATTTTGATTGATGGTATTGATGTTAAGGAAATATATTCAAAAGATATCAGAACTCAGCTCGGCAATGTGAATCAGGAAGCTATTTTGTTTAATGATAGTTTTTACAACAATATTACTTTTGGGGTGGAACAAGCCAGCATGGAGCAAGTGATTGAAGCTGCAACCATTGCCAATGCTCATGAATTTATTATAGCTACCGAAAATGGCTACGAAACAAATATTGGCGACAGAGGCGGGAAATTGTCTGGTGGTCAACGACAAAGAATCAGCATTGCGCGAGCCATTCTGAAAAATCCACCTATTTTGATTTTAGATGAAGCCACATCTGCTTTAGATACCGAATCAGAGAAATTGGTGCAAGAAGCCCTCGAAAACTTAATGAAAAACCGAACTACTTTGGTTGTGGCTCACCGCTTATCAACCATTATACGAGCTGATGAAATTTGCGTACTTCACGAAGGTCAAATCGTAGAAAGAGGAAAGCACGAAGAACTTATAAACCTCAATGGTTATTATAAGAGATTAGTGGATATGCAATCGTTTTGAGTAAGGGCATTTCTTATTTCAAAATTGATTAATCAAAACATGCTTTATTTATCTGTCAGACCGCATTTAGCGGTCGAACAGAAAATAGACCGATAGTTTCTGACCGATTTGCGGTCCGAAACATAAGGATTGAAAACAATTTTTCTCTTCAATTACGACATTCTGCCTTTATAATCTTCGTATCCAAATTTCCGTAACAGCTCAAATTCATCATTCAGCTTTATCATTCCAATACTTGGATGAGTTACTCCATTGAACATGGTAGTTTTTACGGTTGTGTAGTGAATCATATCATCAAAAACGATACGATCGCCAATTTTCAATTCATTGTCGAACGACCAAGAACCCATAAAATCGCCTGATAAACAGCTATTTCCACCCATACGATAAGTTGGTTTCCCTACAACAACGTCAGTTGCTCCGAGAATCACCGGTTTATAAGGCATTTCCAAACAATCGGGCATGTGGCACGAAAATGAAACATCTAACATGGCTGTTTTGATACCTTTATTCTCAACAATATCAACTACCGATGAAACCAAAACGCCTGTTCGCCAAGCAAATGCACTTCCAGGTTCGAGAATTAGTTGCAAATGAGGATATTTTGCTTTGAAATTTTTCAACAAATTAATCAAATGCTCTATATCGTATCCTTCTTTAGTCATTAAATGTCCACCACCCATATTCAGCCACTTAATTTGCGAAAAAAACTTGCCAAATTTTTCTTCGACAACCTGTAATGTTTTTTCTAAATCGAATGAATTAGACTCGCAAAGCGTGTGAAAATGAAGACCTTCCACTCCTTCTGGTAGAACTTCGCCAAGCGATTTGGAGTCTATTCCCAGACGTGAACCAGGAGCGCAGGGATTGTATAAGTCTGTTTCAACATCGGAGAATTCGGGATTGATACGCAACCCGCAAGAAACATTGTAAAACTGAGTTTGCGGATATAGTCTTTCAAATTGCAACAAAGAATTGAAGGTAATATGGCTGCTGCACTTTACTATTTCAGGAAATTCGCGGTCGGTATATGCAGGGCTATAAGTATGAGCCGGACTGCCCATTTCCTCGAAAGCCAAGCGAGCTTCAGCCAACGAACTGGCTGTAGAATAAGGAATATATTCGCGAACAATGGGGAATACGGTCCAAAGTGCAAATGCCTTGAATGCCAATATAATTTCTACTCCTGTCCGCTCTTTAACGGAACGAATTAGGCTTAAATTTCTACGGAATGCCGCTTCATCTAACACATAACTTGGAGAAGGTATTTTTGAGTAATCCATTGTAATAAGTTTTTTTTGATAAATTAGTATTAATGAGGTATGTTCTCCTCAAAGTGACAAAATATTTTTAGGACAGGATTTACAAGATTAACAGGATGAATTCTTATTTTCTTAAATCCTTTGCCCCTCTTACTTCGGCTGAAACTTCATTAGTCCATCCTGCTTGCTGAAAAACAGCAGTTTGTACTTTTATAAACCGAATAGAGGACAAATTTACTGGTTTACCAGTCGCATCTATTGCATTTGAAATATCCAATTGGTTTGCACCAGTGGAAGTGATATAGTCTGTTCCTGTATTGTTTTCGGCATATCCCCAAGTGTATAATTTATCGATTACAACCCAATGTTGTTCAGTATTTGTTCCTACATTTGAATATGAATCGGGCAAACGAGTCCCATTGAAAGTAATGCTTGTGTTAGTAGTTGTTGGCCACCACCAATTAGCTGAATAATTTCCATTATAACCTGGAATTAGTTCACCCGTTTTCCCATCGCTATCCAACCAACTAATATTTGCATTTGCTGAATTAGCGTTGTTATATTTTACCCAATAATTTCGCTTTGAGTTTTCGTGCTGATTTCCAATCAATTCATACCAAGTGTCATTCGGCTTATTGTCGTTGTTGCTGTCGGGCATCACATACACAATAGCTGGTTCAGGAGAAGAACCTTTCAATGCATACACTTCAAAATCCACCCCTTCGTCATTAATTACATCGTGATTGAAACCAGCAATGATATAACCACCAAATCCCCCTAGATAGACCCATTTTGAATGTTTTTCAGGACTCCCTTTGAAGTATTGAATATCATCCGCTTTTGCCAATTGTGCATGTTGTCCTGGTGCGTAAACATAGTCGTAAATGTCTGTGATATAAGCGGAATCGACTAGCTCAGGCTCTACAATTTCATTTTTGCAAGATATCACAATCAATATTATAATAACTGATAATAATACTTTTGAAAAAAAAGTGAGTGAAAATTTATAAATCATTAGAGTTTATATAAGTTTACTTCTTCGTAAAAATAGAACGCCGATTTACGCTGATTTAGCGGATACGAGCAGATAAAAAAAAGAGATTTTAGTACGGATTTTAATTCATGCAAGCATGAATGATAAGATAATTTGAGTTTGGAAAATCATTTCGATTTATAGAAATTGAAATCCGTTTTATATCCGCTAAATCAGCGTAAATCAGTGCTCCATTTATTCGTAAAAAATTTAAAATCAATATCAAACATATACAACTTGTATAATGTCTATTTAAGTAGAAAAGTTTTTAAAACTTTAATAATTAGCAGTATATGTGTTGTTATTCTTTATTTTTACTGTCCATCAAAATAGTCACTGGACCATTATTTACGAGCAACACTTGCATATCAGCCCCAAAAATGCCAGTCTGTACTTCCTTACCTAACTTATCACTTATCAATTTACATAAATACTCGTAAAGTGGAATAGCTATTTCGTGCTTGGCAGCTTTAATGTACGAAGGTCGATTTCCCTTTCTTGTGAGTGCATGCAGCGTAAACTGACTGATAAGTAACACTTCGCCAGCGACATCTGTCACCGAAAGATTCATCACTGAATTTTCATCATCAAAAATTCTTAAACTCACTATTTTCGAGGCAAGCCACTCGCAATCACTAATAGAGTCGGCTTCTTCAATTCCCACCAATACTAACAATCCTGTATTTATTGACGATTTAATTTGATTTTCAATTTCTACCGAAGCGGAACTAACCCTTTGAATCACAACACGCATAAATGTCAGTTTGTTTATTTGCTAAATTAAGAATTAAGTTCAATATGCTGGCTTATACCATGTCTGAAAGTTCTTCTCTTAACTTTCGGGTCAAGCCAGACACTACCAGTTCATAGGAATGATTGATCAGTTCACAAGTTAAAGCATCAGAAATTTCAGGCGACATAAACACCGAATTCCAATGCTTTTTATTGAAATGATAAGCAGGAGCTATCGCAGAAAATTCTTCGCGTAAAGCTATTGCTCTATCAGGATTACATTTCAGAGTTATTTGCGTTTCGAGATTATCCAATGGTAATAAAGCAAACATTTTCCCCTGAACCTTAATCACCAAAGTTACTTCATCGAAAGGGAAATGGTCAGTTGCTCCTTTCATACTCATGCAATAATTATGTAGTTCTTCGTAATTCATTGACTAATAAGCATAAATTGTTAATGAACTAATTTTAGAGTTTGATATATATTTTCTTTTTGTACAATATATGACCAACTACCCAATTGATGGCTACAAAGCACAACGCAAAAACCAAGGATCCTAAATAATCACCGAAAACTGGAAGCAGCCAATTGCTATAAATAAATCCTTTCACAGAAACTAAATCACCTAAATATGTGAATTTAATATTGCCAATCAGAATACTCAAAATTGCACCCAGTACATAAATAAACATAGGATTAACCCCAAAGGATTCAAAAAATACACTCCAACTTTTTTTATGTTTAATGTCAATAATCCAAATCAATAAACCCAACAGCAAAGACGCTAATCCACAGGTAGCCAACACAAAACTTGAACTCCATATTTTTTTGTTGATAGGAAATCCGTAATCGAGTAAAAATCCTAAGAAAAGAAGAATCGTTCCTAAAATAAATAATTTTTGAATCTTTTCACCTAAATCTTTTGTTTCCGAAATGAGTTTCCCAGCCCAAAATCCAAGTAAAACATGCGCTATACAAGGCAATGTGCTTAAAATTCCTTCGGGATCTAAGGCGATAGACGTGCCATCGAGGAGATGATCTTTGTAAAGATGCGAAGCACCAATTACTGCGTTGTCAATGATATAAATTAGACTGTTTTCATCCTGACCATAACTTCCGGTAGCTGCCATTAATATCCAATAAAATACTAAAATAAAGCCGATTATCCATGGAATACGTTTAGGCTTAACCAAAAGAATAATCATTGCACCAAAAAATGAAACCAATGCCAAACGCTGTAATACGCCTAAAATTCGCAAGTCTTCTATATCGGAAACTGCTGTCCAAAGTCGCACAAAAAAGTTCAATCCCTCTTCCTTCAAACCATTAAAATGTCTGAAAGTTAAGCTAAACCAACCAACTGCCAAGCCAATAAGAAAAAGCAAAACAGATCGGCGTAGCAATTTAGTAAAAGTGCGTGTACTTATTTTAAAGTCGAACTTCTTGTACGATAGGAACATAGATACGCCCATGATAAACATAAAAAACGGGAAAACTAAGTCGGTGGGAGTCAGTCCGTTCCATTGAGCATGCCCTAAGGGAGCATAAATTGAACCCCAACTGCCCGGATTATTTACCATAATCATTCCGGCTATTGTTATGCCGCGCAGTACGTCTAATGCAAGTAATCGCGAAGGTTGATCTTGTGTTTTGGTTTTCATGTGGTAGATTTTATAAGGACTGATAAGTGTTTAAAAAGTAGAAACTAATAGTAAAATACAAAAGTACAAAAAAAATAACAAATAAAGAGCTGCAAAAAAAGCATCTACTTTTCCTATTGACAGTTGAAACTATCAACGAGACAATAAAATAAAATCATGCAAAAAAAATAATTTATATATAAAGCAAGATAAATCGAAAATAAACTATCTTTGCTTTAATAAAATTACAATTAATACCTTGAAAATTACAATCAGATTAATAAACTCGTATTTATAATTATACATTCAATATAGTATTTACACAAATATAATTTTATTAAATCCACATCGATTAATTTTATTACCTAGGAAAATTACATTCAAAAATTTACAATGAATTTCCTGATACATTTTAGATGCTGCAAAGACATTTCTGACTCCTTACGGAAACAATACGACAAATGCAGTAATTATTTTTTGCTTTTCTGAGGGGGAAATTACCTTTTAGGGTAAGCTTTAAAAACGAAGAAACAAGTTAGATTAACTTGTTTCTTCGTGCTATTTCGATGGCTTCTAATTTGTTATGTGCTTGGAGTTTAGCGTAGATGTTCTCTACATGCTTTCGGATGGTACTGGTGGACAAAAAGAGGTTCTGACCAATGGATTCATATTTAAGTCCTTTGCTGAATTGCTCCAATACTTCAATCTCGCGTGCAGTAAGCTGCACGATGGTATCTTGAGCAGTGCTTGCTTCTATTGGATTCCGAAATAGTTTTAGCGTTTTAAAAGCTATCGATGGAGTCATAGTTGCACCACCATCCATCGTGTCGAGTATTCCTCGGTGCAAATCGCCCATATTTACTTCTTTGAGCAAGTATCCGTCAGCTCCAGCTTGTATGGCATTGAAGATGTTTTCATCATTTTCGAAAACGGTGAGCATGATAATTTTTATATGTGGATATTTGTTCTTAATAATTCTAGTAGCTTCAATACCATTCATTACTGGCATCTCAATATCCATCAGAATCAATTTTACGGTGCTGAAATCTGATAATTTATCGATGGCTTCCTGACCGTTTTGAGCCGTAAATTTTATTTCAAATTCATCGAAATAGGATAATTTTTCTTCGGTAGATCTTACTAAAAATGAATTATCGTCGACTATTGCAATTTTAACCATGATTGTGCTGTTTTAGTGAAGTACAAAAATAACTGTCTTGAATCTAATTTGAAATACGACAATTATCTGATTTTTATACTTTTGGCATACTAATTATAATACTTGTACCCGTACTTGAACTTTCAATACTGCATTTCCCGCCTATTTCCTCAATGCGTTTGTGCATATTGTTCAACCCATTTCCTCTTTTCAAAGTAGATAAATCGAATCCTTGCCCATTATCAGTGATGCAAATCTGAGTCGCATCGGTTGTATTACGCATCACAATTTTTATTTGGGTAGGTTTGGCATGTTTTATACTATTATTAATAGATTCTTGTATGGTTCGGTATATATTCATTCCTTGTAAGGAGTTGAATACAATATGTTTATCCTTATCATCTATGTTGAAAATAAATTCAATTCCTGTAGTTGTGTCTTTTGCTTTATTTATAAAATTAAGAACCTGTAGCTCTAAATCTTCAAAGTGAATTTCACTCGAATTCATGGCCCAGATAGTATCTCTCAGTTCCTGTATGGTCCATTTAGTAAATGAACTTATACTTTCTAATTTATCGTTTAACTTTTTGTCATCTAATTTAAATGCGTACTTAACTCCATCTATCGACGAAATAATGAAAGTGAGTTGAGAGCCTATATTGTCATGTAAATCGCGCGAAATGGTTAATCGCTGCTCTTGAAGTTTATTTTGTTTTTCTACTTCCGCCAGTGCTAATTTCAGTTCAAACTCCTTTCCCAATTGAATATTTTTTAGTCTATGATGCCAGTAAATTACAAAAGCGATTAGGACTAATAAAATGGCTAGTAGGGATATACGAACAACTATTTTTTTTTGTCTATCCGTTTCATTCCTTTGTTCCAACAGGAGTTTTTCTTTTTTCAAAGTCTCGTACTTTGTTTCAAGTTCGGCTGTTGTTTCCCGCCCACTACTTTGCAGCAAGGCGTTATTTAATCCAATCAGTTTATTAGCATAAAAACTCACACTATCAGTCTGATGGTTTATAGCATATAATTCAATCAGAAATTTATAACAAAGTTGTAATTTGCTAAAACTAGCATTTTGGGTAAAAACAATCTCTGTTGCCAAGAATAGCTTTTTTGCTTCGTTGTAATTTTTATTTGAGAATAATTCACTGGCTCTATTAAAGTCAAAATTAGTTTTATCCAGATCTGTATTTAGCTCATTTCGCATTTTTTGGGATTCTTGATACATTGCTAAAGCCTCTTGATTTTTCTTCTGTGCTGCTTTAATGGTTGCAATATTGTTGTAACCGCTCGAAAGCCCTTTTTTATTAGCCACTTGCTTGCAGGCTTTTACACTTTTTTCATACATTTTCAATGCATTCAGCGTGTCAGCAAGTTCCAAATATACATTTCCCAAATTCAAGCAAGAAACGCATAAACCTTCTGTTGCATTATTTCGTATCTGATAGTTTACCACATCTTGAATATAGCTAAATGCTTTTGGGTAATTCTTTATTTTGAAAAGTACCAAACCCACATTCCCTTTTATTATGTGGATGGTATTGGAGTCGTTGGTGGTCTCAAAGTAATGTAAAGCAGAAAGATAAGCCGACATGGCTAACTGATATTGTTGTGTTTTTTCGTAGATATTGGCAAGATTATTATTTATTTTAGCCAAGCCTTTCTCATCGTTTCTGGCCTTACGAATGTTATACGATTTTTGATAATTTAGTTTTGATTTTTCCAAATCACCCTTTCTGAAATATACAGCACCAATATCGCTGTAAACTTGTGATAGTAGCGTGGAGTCGGAAAGATTAATGGCAGCTTTTTCTGCTTTTTCGCCATAATAAATAGCCGAATCGGTGGAAATAGCTGAATAATACCAAGTAAGATCGGAGTAAATGGAGGCTTGCTTTTTGGGCAATAGATTGCCATTTAATTGATTTTTTAAGTTCTCTATGACAGTCTCAGTTTTTTGTGCCTGAATTAAGGAAGTACTCAAAAAAATCAATAGGAAGATGTATAGATGTTTCATCGTAAAGGGGGTCTCTTGTTAAAGCTTACTCCAACATGGAGTAGGTCGTGCAAAATAGCGAAGCGATTACAATAAATAAGAAAAAAAATAGATAGCTCAATACTAGACGATTAATGCTTAAGTTCTAAATTTCAATTAAATTAGATCAAAAAAAAATGGTATAATTATCAAGCAGACTAAGCATTTCACTTAAACATAAAAACTTATCATATAGTTTACATGTCGATAATTAATTGACTTGTAATGGATGGTTTTGATGCATTACTTGCCCCTATTTTATTAATTTGAAAGTAAATGACGAATGTGCTTTTCTTATTATAGTCAGAATTTAATTTGTGCAGGTGATTTCATTTTGAGCAGAAAAACTAAGAATACTGATATGCAAATAGCTGATATTAAACCAAATACTACATAGCTATTTTCATCTGTAATCCCAGTAATACTCCAAAATAAGAAAGTTCCAAAAAGTACAAAAACGAATGTTACAATATTAAGGTAGGCTATCATTGTCCCCAACTCTCGTCCTAGATCGGCTTTTTGAACCAATGACAAACAAGGCACTTGCAAAAAACCGCCCGAAAAGGCGAACATTAAAATTAGCATCAGATAGATGTAAAAGTTGATTTTCAAAAAAGTTAATGTTAACATGATTGAAATCATGGCTACAAGTCCAATAAATACGAGTTTGCGAAAGCTGTATTTATTGGCTATTTTCCCAACTAACCAACTTCCTAAACCAATTCCTACAGCAGCTGAAGCCATCACCATACCCGTTAGTGTATTGGAGACTTCATATACTTGCTTGGAATGTATTACCAAATTCATTTGTAGAATTCCACCAATCAACCAGAACGAAGAAGCGCCAAAGACAGCTAGATTAATAGATTGATGTTTACTGGCAAACCTGAATGATTCAATCAGGAATTTTATCGGATTGAGCTTATTAACTTTGCTCTTATCTTCGGGAAGCTCCTTGGCTTGGATTTGTTTGGTGGAAATATATCCTAAAATTGCCACTCCCATAAATAAAGTGAAAACGATTGAAGGATTATAAATATCGGAAACATAAGAAGCAACAACGGTTCCAATCAGTATTCCCAGAAATGCCATAGCCTCGAAAACCCCGCTACCAAATGCAGCTCCTTGACTTCCGCCGATATCTCTAATAAGTCCGTATTTCGATGGGGAATATAAACTGCTTTGAATCCCCATTAGCAGTACTGAAAAAATGGCTAATAAAACCCATTCATAATAAAAGGCAACACAAGCAATCAGCATAATCGGTAATTCAAGTAATTTAAAGAAAACGAAAATACTTTTCTTTGAATAAATCACTGCAATTTTTCCAGCTAATGGCGACAGTAAGAGATAAGGCAAAATCAGACCTGCTGAAACAATAGATATTAATTGTGACTGGGTAAGCCAAGCGGGGAGTAACCAACCAACCGATATGAATATAATGCTGTTTTTGAGTAAATTATCGTTGAAAACACCCAGAAAATTACTTACAAATAATGGCGTCCATTTACTTTTGATTAAATTTAACATTAAACGAATTGATTAATTTCGACAAATTTAATTTATATTTTTGATTAAGCAACATCTTAATATAGCTGTGTAGCTCATAAGGAATAAAATTCAATTAGGAAATAATCAAGAAGCATTATGCTAAATACTTTTAATAAAGTGCTAATAATGTATTGCTTATAATAATATTGATTTGAAATTTAATAGAATATTCATGTATATTCTACATCAAGTTAATAGCTGTCAAAGTACCAAATAAATTTTCATTTTTTTTATTTGTTCTAATAAACTAAATGTATAACTTTTACGTTTTAACATATACAGATCCGATATTTAACGCATCAAATGTAAAAATTAAACTTTGAATTAATGCAATATTAGGTTAAATTCCATTAATTATAAATTATTTTACATCAATTTAATATAACTTTGCCAACACAATGAAACGATCGACTATTTACATAT
>JBBRHJ010000031.1:0-20330 GCA_038222885.1 Bacteroidales bacterium
GAAAAAGAAAAAATCGAATGTTGTTTATGTAAGATTTATATGCGTTAGCCCATGCATGCCATACATGGTTAATCAAATTCAACCGCGCTGGGGTTTCGGGCTCCTTTAATAGTTATTTTTAAAATTTATTCACATTAACAAACATTTATCAAAAAACTATTTCATATTTATGTAATGGTAAGTATTCGCATCTATTCAACTCATAAGAAATACGACACAAAAGTAAAAAAAAGCCACAATGAATACAATGACTTTTTTGTATGAAGTTGATTTGTACTTTCTAATAGTAAATATAATACGCTTTATGACTTTCTTTAATAAATGCAAGCATTTATTAAAAAACAATTCGTACATTTGTGCTTCTATTAGTTTAACCTTTAAATGCTATTGTTTAGTATTATTGAGATGTAGAAATTAGTTGAAATATATTGACGATTTGTTAATTATATTTCAAAACTGGATACTTCTAATACTTCATTTTTGGCGAAGTCGATTGAAAGAAATTTATATAATAGACCTATATCAAATTCTTTGTCAATATGAAGAAACTCTTATGTGCTTTTTTATCCTTTTTCGTAGTTTTGTTTGTTGCAAAAGCCCAAACGATTGATGACTATCAAAGGCAGCAGCAAGCAGAAATTAATAGATTAAAGATTAGTCAACAAGAATCTATTGACAATTCCAAAGGAGATTATTTAAAGTATCTTAGCAAGCGGGATATAGAATGGAGTGATTATTTGCGTAAGGAATGGGAAAGTTTTCAGGTTTTTGCTGGAAACCCAGTACCAGAAAAACCAAAACCGCAACTTGTACCGGTTTGTACACTACCAATTGACACAATTCCACCAACAATCCCCTCCGCTCCATCTATTACTCCGCAGGAATCTACAGAAAAGCCTGTAGTGATTCCTGATACAAAACCTATTGCGATAAAACCACAAGCTCAACCCGAAGGCAATACAAACTTCCTCAGTTCTTCATTCAATTATTTTGGCCGTGCTTGTAATGTGCAATACGACCCTCAAATCAAAACCATTCTACTCGAAACAGTTGAAAAAGAATCAATTGCTAAGTATTGGGAACAAATTAGTACATCCAGTCTTTTGCCTACATTCAACTCCTTGACTCAATTGAACGAGGAAATGAATCTAAACGATTACGCATTTTTTGGTTTGAATCAAGAATTTGCATCTAACATTTATCCAAAAGAAACAAATACTGCAAGGCTCTTTACATGGTTTTTAATGGTGCAAGCTGGCTATGGCGTTAGAGTTGGATTTCAAGATGACAATATTGTTCTACTTTTACCTACCTATCAAAAGCTTTTCGAAAACAGTTATCTAAGCATTGACAGCACTGAGTACTATATTTTCCCAAAAACAACGAGAGGAAAATTTCATACTTACAAACAAGATTACAACTCAGAGATGTATAAGTTGGATATGCGTATTCCCAACAATATTAATTTCTCAGGACTAAAGGCTGAACGTAACTTAAATTTCAACTATCAGCATCGAGATTATACTATTCAATCGTTCTACGATTCCGACTATATTGACTTTCTAAAAACTTATCCATTCACCGATTTAAAAATATATTTCGATGCCGCGGTTTCTACGCACTTTCAACAATCATTGATCAAGAATCTTAAAACATATACTCAAAATATGAATGAAGTAAATGCAGTGAACTTCATTTTAAATTTTGTCCAAAAAGCTTTTGAATATAAAACCGATGAGGAGCAGTTTGGAAGGGAAAAGTATTTCTTTGCTGAAGAACTATTATACTACCCTTTTAGCGACTGCGAAGATCGGTCTATCTTGTTTGCACGCTTGGTAAAAGACATACTCGGTATGAACGTTATTGGCTTAGAATATAAAAATCATGTAGCTACAGCTGTTGTATTTTCTTCAAGTATCACGGGTGATTATTTTGTTTTTAAAAATGAAAGATATGTTATTTCAGACCCCACTTATATCAATGCCCCAGTAGGGATGTCTATGCCACAATATAAATCGGAATCGCCAGTGATAATTGAGATAAACCCCTAACCCCTGAAGGGGAATAAGAAAGCGGTTATAAATAAATTTTGACAGTAGAATTATAGAAAAAAAGTTTTTAAATCAATCATTAATAACAAATTATCAATCTTTAAACAAAAAATTTTATGAAAAAGAGTATCTTATCAGTAGTAAACGTATTCCTCTTAGTTGGAATCGTAAGTATGACAATGGTTTCGTGCAAATCAAAACAAAAAGTAGCTTCGATCAAAGCACAAGGCGAAGTAGAAATTCTGCTCCTATGTACGGGCGACAAATATCTAAGTGACTCCAAAACTTTGCGCTTTACAGGTATTGGCGAAAGCATGGATCAAATGACTGCCAAGAAAAAAGCAATGAGCGAAGCCCGTGCTGGATTAGCCGCATCAATCAACACCTTGGTAAAAGGAGTAACTGATAATTATGTGAAATCGGGCAACTTTAACAATAAAGAAGAATTATTGCAAAACTATGAAGGTTTGAACCGTGAAGTAATTGATCAATCCTTGTCAGGTTCAATTGTTATTTGCGAAAAGATGACAAAAACAAGCGAAGGCAATTATAAATCTTACGTTTGTATAGAATTAGGAAGCGACCAAATACTGAAAACAATCAGTGCAAGAGCTACGAACAATGAAATATTGAAAGTAGATTATAATTACGAAAAATTCAAAAAAACCTTTGATGAAGAAATGAATAAAATAGGAAAATAATATTTCTATTTTAATGCCAATCCTTTCATAGTGTTTGAAAGGATTGGTTTTTCTCCACGTTTTTTAATATCAGAAATATCCATTTTTCTGTTTGTTTCACATAGCTTTTCACAGATTATGATTAACCATCAACTATATAGAATTTCAACTTTTATTTTTATCTTAATATTACTACACAGCGTTTTATCCGCTCAAAATATTGAAACAATAAAATCCGATCGACACACCTATATTTGGGGAGAAGGAATAGGCTCGACTTTGAAAGAGGCCGACCAAATCGCCTTAGGGGATATCATCGGGCAAATATCAACACAAGTTGAAAGTAGTTTCGAGAAAACAGTTTTCGAGAGTGGTACGAAATTTAAAGAAACGGTCAACGATGTGTTGAAAACCTACTCCAATGCAACACTCAAAAATACAGAACGCATCATAGTACAAAACGAGCCTGATGCGAAAGTATTCAGGTACGTAAAACGAAGCGAAATTGCCAAGGTGTTTGAATCAAGAAAAAATAAGTTGATTGAATTGGCTCTCAATGGAGAAACAGCATTGAAAAACTTACAGATAGCGGATGCACTGCGATACTTCTATTGGTCACAAACTTTGCTAAGAAGTCATCCCGATGCGTCAGACATTAGAATGACAACCCAAGCTGGAGCAGGAATTTTACTTATCACTTGGCTGCCGAAACAAATTAATGAGATTTTTGCAGGTATTTCAGTTAGTATTGATAATGTGGAAAAAAAGGACAATTATACCAACTGTATTTTAGATATCAGATACAACAATGAACCAGTACGAAACCTTGATTACAGCTATTGGGGAGGTCAGGATTGGTCTAACATCATCAGTGCAAAAGATGGAGTGGGTGTTGTAGAATTACCCAAAACGGATATTGCGGCTGAAATTCGGTTGAAAGCGGAATATGCTTTCGAAGGGGAAGCCAATATCGATATGGAATTGCGAGATGTGATTCAAAAACTCCCCCAGGTACCCTATAAAAATAGCTTTATCACTGTAAGTGGCAAGATAGCGAAATCGGCCTCTATGAAAGACCAAGTTGCCAACTCTATTTCTCAGAATAACAGCGATATAAAGACACCCGGACTTTTAGACTCAACCCACCAGAACGGAAATACCAATCAGAAAGCAGCAGTCAATAAGGATAATACCCTGCGTGTTTTAACAGATATTGCAGACAAAGAAGCTATTATGGTGAAAGTTATTGCTGCCATAAACTCAAAAAATTACAATAATACCCAGTCTCTCTTCTCAGAAGATGGCTACAGTGTCTTTCAAAGTTTATTGGTATATGGTAATGCCAAAATTCTTAAAACAAACCCTTTAAAATACTATCAATTTGGTGAGTCGGTTATTTGCCGTTCTATCCCAATGAGTTTTAGTTTTAAGACCAACAATCGTACTTTTGTGGAAGATGTAGTATTCTATTTCGACCAAAACAATAAAATAAATAATCTTACATTCAGCCTTGCTAAAAATGCCATCGACGATATTGCCTCTAACAATACTTGGCCTGAACAAACCCGCATGTTGTTGATGAGTTTTATGGAAAATTACAAAACTGCCTATTCGCTTAAACGATTGGATTATATTGAAAAAATATTTTCGGACGATGCATTGATTATTACTGGAAGTGTAGCCAAAGTGAGCAGTTCGCCTGAATTCAGATACTTAAATAATAATATTATAAGATACAATAGGCAGACGAAAGCCAAATACATAAAAAACCTCGAGTACTGCTTTAAGAGCAACGAGTTTATCAATATCCGTTTTGCCGACAACACAGTACGACGTTCTGGCAAGGGAAATGAAGTGTATGGCATACAAATCAAACAAGATTATTTCTCGACCAACTATGGCGATTCAGGCTACTTATTTTTATTGATTGACCTTACCGATAGCATCAAGCCACAAATTCATGTACGAACCTGGCAACCTGAGAAAAATGCAGATGGAAGTATCTATGGCTTGTCTGATTTTTAAAATTGAAATAATTACCTAATACATTATGAAGAAACTATATTTATTTATCTTGTTTTTTTCAATAACAAGTTCACTCTTTGCTGACATAGCTGTTAAATCATTTCGCAAGTTAGATGCTGATCTTGATGCAAGAGTAACCGAGCCGATAAAAGACCCAAACGGAGACTTATGTGCCATTATAAAAGTAGTAACCACTCAGACAGGTTTTTCTTTTGATGGTGGACAGTTGGGCATAGTCAAAACTCTAGCCAAAGCCTCTGAAATATGGGTTTATGTACCTTTTGGATTAAAGCGACTCACCATTTATCATCCCGTTTTAGGGCAATTACGTGATTATATTATTCCGATACCCATTGAAAAGGCTACTGTTTTTGAATTGGTATTGATTACGGGAAAAGTTATGACTGTCGTTGAGGAAACTATCGAGAGTCAATGGTTAGTAATAACCCCCGAACCCAAGAATGCATTGATTTATATTAACGATGAATTTGTAAACTCAGGAGAATATCAGGCTAAATTAAAAAATGGTACTTACAATTATCGGGTAGAATTACCACTATACCATACCGAAGCAGGACGCTTAGAAATAGCTAATGAGAAGAAAAACTTGGCTGTAACTTTAAAACCAGCTTTTGGATATATAAATATTAATTCAGAACCTGAAAGTAATGCACAGGTTTTTGTGGATGGCAAACTGCTCACAAAAAGAACACCCTTAACCACCGAACCCATCGCAAGTGGAGAACATACGGTACAGGTAATTAAGGAAATGTATCAACCGACTGTCCAAAAAATAAAAGTCATAGACGGTCAGACGGCATTACTGAATGCAACATTACAACCAAATTTCGCAGAATTGACTATCAAAGCACCCGCTGCTGCAAGTATTTTGTTAAATAACCAACAAAAAGGAATAGGAAGTTGGACTGGAAGACTCAGTGCCGGTATTTATTCCATCGAATCACAGTTGGCTAAACACCGCACTGCACGCCAAGATATTGAATTAAAAATAGGCGACAATCGAACTGTTGAAATGCTTCCTACACCTATTTACGGTTCATTGGATGTAGTTACAATACCTTTGGGCGCTTCAATCAGCATTGATGGAATGGACTACGGAACAACACCTAACACTATCAATCGATTACTCATTGGAGATTATACAATGCAACTAAACCGTGCAGGGTACGAGCCAGTAAGTAAAGAAATAAAGATCAGCGAAGGAACGAATTCCGCATTCAATGAAATTATGAAGAAAACAGCTCTGAATCAAAAAGAAAAAACCACTGAGATAACTGAAAAACTCAAAACTGGAAACCAATATGTAAAACAAATTGAACCTATATTAACTCCACTGGCTGAACCAGCTATTATGGTTGATACAAATAAAATATCAGCTAGAAAAAGACTTAAAACCTTCTATCAACATCATCTAATGTCTGTTGCATATGCTTGGCATACAACAAATTTTGAAAATGTTACATTTAAAGAACAGATATCTAATGGCCAACTAAGTTATGATTATGGACAAGCAGCGACAGTTTCAACAACATCATTTCCTGTAGAAGTAAGCATATGCTTTTTTAGTTCAGGTTTTCGATTGCATAATATGGAACCTTATGCCGATAACAAATTGATTTTTCATCGAGGAATAGAACTTAGTTTAAATTATGTTCCATTTAATATTGGTACAATAGCTCTTCCCTATATTGGAGTTGGTTATCAATTATCCCATCTAAGCCTAACGATAGGGGAAGAAGCTAACACTTCGACTTCTATGCCTGTTTTTAAAGGAGGCTTAAAGATAAAAGCTGGCAAGTTATATCTTTTCGGAGAATACAAAAAAGCTGTTTCGTTGAATGGTTCAAATACACAATCGAATCAGTTGAGTGCTGGAATAGGACTTACTTTTTAAGCTCAAACTATATTAACATGAAAGAACAAATCAACATATTACAATTAGTCGGCATTGTTTTATAATACTTTTGTGGGAATGAAAACGAAAAAATACTTAATGGAATTTTCTTTGTAAGAAAACAGGTTATAATTTCAACATCAGCAGTTAATGCTATAAAAGAGATAGGTGCTTTTTTGTGGAGGAGATGTTTCTAAAACTGATGTTGGTCAATCTATTAAATCTCGTGGGGTATTCGAGAGTATATCTTTTAATCCATACAAACGAAGCAAGAATAAATTTCAATCTTGTTTTAAGTTCTGCTTTGCGAGAAGTAAATTAACGAAGTCAATAAACCTGACTAGTTTAACTATTTCTACTATGCTTTCGATTTCGAATTAAAAAAATATCAACATGTACCAAAAACTAACCACTCTAATTATATCCCTCGCTTTTTTCAGCACCCTATCCGCTGAAATAGCTGTTAAATCTTTTCGAAAACTCGAAAATGATATGACGGCACGGATTGATGCGCCTAAAAAAGACCAGAATGGAGATATTTGTGCCATTATCAAGGTAGTAACTACACAGACTGGTTTTATTTGGGAGCCTGATGGTTTGGGGATTGTTTCGGCGGAAAGTAAAGCAGGCGAATATTGGCTTTATGTACCTTATGGAGCAAAACGAATGACCATAAAACATGCACAATTAGGAGTTTTGCGTGATTATATGTACACGCTGCCCATTGAAAAGGCTACTGTTTATGAAATGGTATTGATTACAGGTAAAGTTACTACTATTGTGGAAGAAAGCATTCCAACAAAATTCTTGGTGATTACCACATACCCTGCTGGAGCAGATGTGTTTATCAACGAACAACATCAAGGTCAGACTCCTTTTCAGAAAGAAATGATGGTTGGAGAGTACACTTACCGAATATCAAAAGACTTGTATTATCCAATTGCAGGGAAAGTCGATCTTTCATTGGGTACAGATAAAGAATTGTTTAATTATCAATTAAAACCAAATTATGGTTTTCTACAAATCAACTCTAAACCAGAAGATGGTATGTCGGTGATGCTCGAAGGTAGGCAGCTCACACAAACTACTCCGCTCAAAACTGATACATTAAAATCGGGGAAATACAGTATTACAGTAAGTAAAAATCAGTTTTATCCCTTAACCAAAGAAGTAGTTGTACAAGATAATCAGACTACGCCAATAGAATTTGACTTGCGACCTACTTTTGGTAGTTTAACTATAGATTCAAGCCCTGAAAGTAATGCTAGTATTACATTAGATGGAAAAACTACAGGGCAATTTACACCTTACCGATACGAACGTTTAATGGCTGGTGAGTATACACTTACTGTTCGAAAAGAATGGTATGAACCTAAAACAATAAAAATCAGGATTGAAGAGGGCAAAGAACAGAAACAAACTATTGAACTTGCAGCCAATTTTGGAACTGTTAAACTATCAACTGACCCTGAAAGCGAGTTGTATATAGATAATGAATTGAAAGGAAAAGGAAACTGGGAAGGGCGACTGTTAACAGGCTTACACAGTTTTGAGGCAAAGAAACTAAGTCACCGCACATCAGTTCAGAAAACAGAAATTTCAGCAAATGAAAATAAACTTATAACACTTCAACCTCAGCCAATGATAGGTAAACTCAAGATAGTTTCCAACGCCATTGGTGCAACTATAAAGTTGAACGGTAAGGAATATGGAACCACACCTGCCATAATCAACGAATTGTTGGTTGGCGATTATGTACTCCAGATTGAAAAAGAAGGATATAAACCATTGACCAAAACAATAAGTATTCAAGAAGCTAAAACATTAGAACTGAATGATAATCTGTATTCTGACAATCAATCGATAGTTCGAGCTGAGCCTGTATTCACTCCTCAAGAGAAACCAACCCTTGAACCAGAAATTATTGATGAAAAAACTAAAATCTCAGCAAGGACAAGACTCAAAAGCTTCTATAAAGAACATTTTGTGTCTATAGCTTACGGCTTGCATGCTACTCAGTTTGTAAATTCTACGTTTAAAGAAAGAATTTCTAGTGGGATCATTAATTACGATTTTGGACATGCCGCAACTATCTCAGCTACTTTATTTCCAGTGGAAATGAGTGCAAGCCTTTTCAGCTCAGGTTTTCGAATACATGAATCTAATAAAGTTATTATCGATCGCAATACAAATTCTCAGATAAATAGTATAGAGCCATATGTAAATAATGGTATTATTAAACATCGTGGAATAGAATTGGCTGTCAACTTCATTCCTTTTAATATTGGTTCAATCTTTTTGCCCTATATTGGTGTAGGTTATCAGCTGTCGCAAGTATACAGTCCAGCCGAGAGTTTAACAATAGGTGAAGAAGTTAGCACATCGACTTCTTTGCCTATTGTAAAGGGTGGCTTAAAAATAAAAGCAGGTAGGATATTCCTTTTTGGAGAATACAAGAGAACCATTTTTTATAGCGGTTCCGATTATCAATCGAATCAGGCAAGTGCAGGGGTAGGCTTTACTTTTTAAAAAGAGGGTAAATAATCAGATAAATATTAATATATTGGGTTCTACCCTATTTTGTGTAGATGTTTTTTTCGCAATTAATAAGGGTAAGATTGTGTGACTATAGTTTTCCACTAAGGTTAGCTTTAAAAAATAAGGTTTCCAGGGAGTATATTTATGTATTTCAGCTAATTACATTTTTTTGAAAACCTTATTAGTTTTATTTTTCAACCTTAGTAGTAGGATTTACCCCATATTACAAACCTTATTTATATTAAATTTGGAATAACAACCCACAGTAATCATGCTAGAACAATATATTTTCACTCAACTGCATTGCCTTATTGTTCCTTGGTGAGAATAAGAAAGAAGATGTATTTATGACTTTAATTTTTGGAACAATGAACAATGAAATACCCAACATTCAGACGATATTTGAGACGATAAAACAAACTGATAATTCAGGTAATTTTTATTGGAAAGCACGTGATTTGTCAAAAGGATTAGGATACGCCGAATATCGCAATTTCATACCCGTACTAAAAAAAGCCATGGAGGTTTGTAGAAACAATGCCAACTCCATCAACGACCATTTCGTGGAGTTCAACGAAATGGTGGAACTTGGTTCGGGTGCTTACAGGGAAGTTCAAAACCTAAGATTAAGTAAGTATGCTTGCCTACTTGTGGCAATGAATTCCAACAATAAACGAGAAATTGTATTGCGAGCACAAGCCTATTTTTCAGAAAAAATTACGGCTGGAGAATTAATTGGCGACTTAACCAGCTCTAATATAATTTTTTATAAAACATCTAACGATAAAATAAAAATAGAAGTTATTTTCAACAATGAAACTTTTTGGCTTTCGCAAAAAAGGATGGCAGAACTGTTTGGTGTAGATTTGACAACCATAAATTATCATCTTAAAGAGATTTTCGCCTCAGGAGAATTGATAGAAAATGCAACTATTGGAAAAATTCCAATAGTTCAAATGGAAGGCGAAAGAGAAGTATCACGGCAAGTTATATTTTATAATCTTGATGCCGTCATAGCTGTGGGTTATAGAGTAAATTCATATCAAGCCACTCAGTTTAGGATTTGGGCAACCAAAACACTGAAAGAATTCATTATAAAGGGGTTTGTATTGGATGACGAAAGGTTGAAACAGGGAAAGTTTTTTGAACGAGATTATTTTGAAGAATTATTGGAACGAATTCGAGAAATTCGTTCTTCCGAAAGGCGTTACTATCAAAAAATAACGGATATTTACGCTCAATGTAGTGTAGATTATGATTCGAAAGCCAATACTACGCAGGAGTTTTATAAAAAAGTGCAAAATAAACTTCATTGGTCGATAACCCATAAAACAGCTGCCGAAATAATTGCAGAAAGAGCCGATGCCAGCAAACCAAAAATGGGATTGATGACTTGGAAGCAAGCACCAAAGGGTAAAATTCTGAAATCTGATGTTTTGATTGCTAAGAATTATTTGAGTGAAGATGAAGTAAGTAATTTAAACCTACTTTCGACAAGTTTGCTCGACTTTGCAGAGAGTCAGGCACGAAGAGGAATTATGATGACCATGGATGAATGGTCACATAAACTCGATGCCTATTTAGAATTGAGCAATTATGAGATATTGCAAAATAGTGGGTCGATAACCGCTGATCAAGCCAAACAAAAAGCCCAAACTGAATATGAAATTTTTCAGAAAAGGCAAGATACAGAATGGATTTCGGACTTTGACGATGAATTTAGAAAATTTATCGACGAGAAAAAAAACTACCCCAACCCCTGAAGGGACTCAAAGACGCAGTATTTGAAAAAGAAGAAAACACAGAAAATAAATGGATAAAACTTCCTCATATCCTATCGATTTATCACACAAGGCGGAGGAACTTGTAGCAGATTAAACATACAAACTATGAAAACAACAAACCTAAAAACCTATATCTTGTTTCTTTTTGTGCTTATTATTTTCTCTTGTGAAAACAAAAACGAAGATGTGCTTAATGGGATATTTTCTGATGGTGAGCTGGCAGAAGTTATGATAAGTTCAATAGACAGTATCAGTGATACTGAGGCAAAACTAACATATATATTGACTTCTGCAGGTAAAGGGCGTATACTCGAAAGAGGAATTTGTTGGAGTACCCTCAACACTTCACCCACCCTGGAAGATAGCCATTTCTCAATTAATAATGCTGATACTGTTCAGTTTAGAATGAGTAAACTCACGCCTGAAACAATCTATTTTGTACGACCTTATATGGTCAATACCAAAGGGACAGGCTACGGAGAAACCGTCAGTTTTACTACCAAAACTTTGCCTACGCTGAATACCTCATCGATAACTGACATAACTGCTACAACTGCAATAGCCGGGGGAACAATAACCAAAGATGGTGGTGATTCTATTACAGTACGTGGAGTGTGTTGGAGTACGACAAACAATCCAAGCATTGCACTCAGCACAAAAACTACAGATGGAAAAAGCAAAGGCACATTTATTTCATCTCTTACGAATCTGGTTGTAGGTACAACTTATTATGTACGAGCCTATGCCACCAACAGTATAGGTACGGCTTATGGCAATGAAATTACATTTAACAATAATCTACCCACCGTGGCTACCAACCCAATCACAGATATCACTTCAATAACTGCTAATGCTGGGGGTAATGTAAGCAATCAAGGCGGAAGTGTTGTTCTTTCGCGAGGAATCTGTTGGAGCACAGCACCAAATCCAACCATCGATTTAATAACCAAAACAACCGATGGTATTGGTCTGGGTACATTTACAAGTACCTTGGTTAATCTCCAGAATGGAGTAATTTATTATGTACGGGCTTATGCAACAAATTCTATTGGTACTTCCTATGGAGTGCAGCAATCTTTCACAACTAACAGTTATGCTACAGTAACAGCCAACACAATAACGAATATCACTTCTTCCACGGCTAACACAGGCGGATATATAATTAATGATGGAGGTTCGAGTGTGATTGCTCGCGGAGTATGCTGGAGTACAAGCACCGACCCTACTATAAATCTGAGTACTAAAACAACTGATGGGTCAGGTGTAGGTAATTTTAGCAGTAATATAGCAGGATTACAACCCGGAAAGACATATTATGTACGTGCTTATGCAACCAATACCTTAGGAACAGCTTATAGTGCCAATGCTACATTTAAAACAGTCAGTGTAATTCCTACAGTAAGTACAACAACAATTACTAGTATTACTTCATCAACTGCAAACGCTGGCGGTAATATCACTTCCGATGGTGGTGCAACTATCACAGCAAGAGGTGTTTGCTGGAGTCCAAGTACCAATCCAACCATTAGTAATAATAAAACAACAGATGGTAGTGGAACCGGTGCTTTTGCAAGTTCTATTTCAGGATTAACAGCTGGAATTACTTATTATGTGCGTGCTTATGCAACAAACAGTGTGGGCACTTCGTATGGATTGCAACAAAGTTTTACAAGTACTGCTATTTCAATTGTTCTGCCAACATTGAGTACAACTACTGTAAATTCAATTGCTCCTACAACAGCTGTATCAGGAGGAAATATCACTTCTGATGGTGGAGGAACTATATTTGCAAGAGGTGTTTGCTGGAGCACAAGCAGCAACCCAACACTTAGCAATGCCAACACTTCGGATGGTGGAGGAACAGGTTCATTCACAAGTTCAATGACTGGATTGATGGCTGGAATGAATTATTATGTACGAGCCTATGCAACAAATAGTGCGGGAACTGCTTATGGAACACAAGTTAGTTTTACAACAAATACTATTATCACAGCTTGTGGTGCCTATATAGCTCCTGGTGTCTGGAAAGAATTCAAATGCCATAACTTAGGAGCTAATACATCTCTTGACCCAATGACTTATAGCGAAGGCATTAATGGAGATTTATACCAATGGGGACGACCTACCGACGGACATGAAAAAAGGACAAGTGCAACAACTACCACATTAGCGACTTCAAATACACCTGGGCATTCGAGTTTTATAATTGGTAATAATGATTGGCGCAGTACTGGTGGTGAAGACAGCCACTGGTCAGAAGTTACTAAAGGAGTTAATGATCCTTGTCCTGCTGGCTTTAAAGTTCCTTCAAAAGTTCAATGGGAGGATGTAGTAACTAACAACACAAAAGGTGCTTGGGAAAACGGTTATAAGTTTGGTGACAAGCTTTTTCTGCCTGCATCTGGAGAGCGTGGATTTTCTGTTGGCACCTTGAGTATAGTAGGCTCATATGGTTATTATTGGAGTAGTTCAGCGCTATCTGTTACACATGCTTTCACGCTTCTAATCGACGGTTACAATTCAATATTGGTCGGACACCACCGTGCAGAAGGAATGAGCATTCGATGCATAAAAGAAGATGCAGTAGTTGGAAGTATTCCTACACTATCTACCAATACAATAAGTAATATAGCTTCTACCACAGCCACTTCAGGAGGTATCATCACCAGTGATGGTGGAGCATCCGTAACTGCACGTGGTGTATGTTGGAGCTCAAGTACCAGTCAACCAACTATTAGTAATAGTAAAACTTCAGATGGTAGTGGATTAGGTTCTTTTACAAGTTCAATAACAGGATTAACCGCTGGAACCACTTATTATGTGAGGGCGTATGCTACGAATAGTGCGGGAACTGCTTATGGCATGCAACGAAGTTTTACAACTACTACTTCATTATCTGGGAAGACTCCCGGAACTTTAACTATTAAGACTACAGTGACTTATTCAAGTCCTTATTTTTATGTTGTATGGATTAAAAATTCTGCGGGTGCGTTTCTGCGAACTTTGACAATGTATGGCAACACAAGTAACTATTTTAGCGATTTAGTTAATTGGTATTCTGAAAGTTCACTTAACAAAGTAAATGCTACAACCGGTGCTACAAAATCTTCAGCAGGTATTCAAACAGCCACATGGAATGCTCAAAATCAAGCTAATAGTGCTGTAGTAGATGATGGAGTTTACACTGTAAGCATTGAAATGACATCTGAAAGTTATGCGACTAATAGTAAATATATAACTACTACATTTACAAAAGGGCCAGTTGCTCAGACTGTTAACCCTGCAAATCTTTCGCCCATGTCTACTGTTTCAGTGCAATGGATGCCTCAGTAAAGGGGTTTGTGTTTTGACCCATTCTGTTTGAAGTAGTATTAGTTAGGTAAAGTCTTTTGCTATGAAGAAGCTAAAAAAAATCACTATACTTTACTTTAAATTTGAATAGATTATTAAAAGTGGAGTTTTTTATCATCAATCTCGTCACAAGTTAAACTGGAGTCTATGTAACACTACTGGAAAGAGCAAACTATTGGAAATAGACAGAATTCAAGCTTTCTTGAGAGTTAAGACTTGTAAATAATTTAAGGAAGAGGTCATTAAACTTTACTAATTTGACCGATACGGCTAATACACTTTTAAAAATAATAATCTGTTGGCGTAGTAAAATGGCCCAAATATTTATATGATATTTCGGTGCGCTGCACCTAAAAAACGAACACGGATATTGAATGCTACAAAGATTGCGCGGCTCTGCCGCTAATGGAGGGATATATTAATATTGTAGGTGCATAGCACCATGATATTTGTAGAAAAATAATCATGTAGCAAGTTTTAGATGCAGCGCACCATTATCTTTGTAGAAAAATAATCACGAAGCAAGTCATAGGTGCAGCGCACCGAAATCTTTGTAGAACATAAACCAAATCAAACAACGAAAGGTGCAGCGCACCGAAATCTTTGTAAACCGAAACATTTTAATAACATTTTAACACATTATCATTATGGCAAACACATATACCCAAATGCATGTTCATCTGGTATTTGCAACAAAGAATCGAGATGCTTTGATACAAAAAACATGGAAAGACGAGTTAGAAAAATACATAACAGGTATTGTTCAAAATCACAAACATAAATTATTGGCGATTGGAGCTGTCTCAGATCACATTCACATCTTTATTGGGTATAATGTTAACCATCTGATTCCAGATTTGGTGGAAGAAATAAAAACCTCAAGTAATGAATGGATTAAAACCAATAAATTATCAAAATGTAAATTTGAATGGCAAAAAGGATATGGTGCATTCTCACACTCTCATTCCCAAGTTCAAGTTGTTTCAGAATATATTATGAATCAAGAGAAACACCATCAGAAGAAAACATTTAAAGAAGAATACCTAAAAATGTTACTAGAAAATGAAATTGAATTTAATGACAATTATTTGTTTGAATTCTTTGATGATTGATTTAATGTTTCGGTGCGCTGCACCTAAAAAACAAACATATTATTGATCTCTACAAAGATTTCGGTGCGCTGCACCTAATAAACCAACGTGGCTATTGAATCCTACAAAGATTTCGCGGCGATGCCGCTAATGGAGGGATATATTAATATTGTAGGTGCATAGCACCGTGATATTTGTATAAAAATAATCATGTAGCCAGTTTTAGGTGCAGCGCACCCCAATCTTTGTAGAACATGAATCGATACAAATTATGAAAGCTGCAGCGCACCGAAATCTATGTAGGTCATAATATTTGTAGAAAATTAAAAACACATTATCAAAATGGCAAACAAACATATTCAAAATCTTATTATTTTATTATTAACACTTTTTAGTTGCACTCTTTTTGCTCAAAATCTGCGAATAGAACTTCCCTTTCATGCAGGCAAAGAAGTAAAACTCTCGGTCAAACGAGCTATTGCTTCCGATACTATAATGCAAGCAAAGTTGGACAAAGACGGCGTGGCAGTATTTAATTTTTCATCCAAGCAAGCTCATTTTAGTCTTGCAAACATTACGATTAAGCCAGATGTCAATTACGAATTTGTACTTTCACCTACCGAAAGTGCTACGATACGCAGCACGGAACAGTTCGTAAACCCGAGCAACACGAGAATAAGCAATTCAATAGAAAACAGGGCTATTGATAGTTTGTTTGCACGATTTATGATGCTCAAACAGAAGCAAGAAGTGTTGCGTCCTGTATTGCAAATTTATTCTGCTGCCAGTAGTTTTGGGTTGGAGGTTCGTGAAGAACAAAAACATATTGACAAAACTTTACAATTATTTTACGACAGCTTGAAAATAAGTCCCCTTTATGGCGCCAAGTTTATAGAAGTCCGACAATTGGTCAATGAGAAAATTGAAAATGCATGGCAATCAGATTCTTTGAAGACAGAAGTTCGTGAGTATATTTTAAATAAATTGGATGTAAACTTTGTGTATGGCAGTGGCATGTATTTCAATCTTTTCAATGGACTGAATATGTATGTGTATCAAAAGGAATCTATCTATCACAAGGAGTTTGGCAATGATATGGTTCAAATACTTAAAAAAACAGAGCCAATAGATATTTTCACCACCCTTGCCACCGACTTATTGACTATTTGCGAAAAATTAGCTTGGGACACAGAGGCTGAAAAAATTGTAGATTATCTTATTGAATCAAAGCGCATTATAAATCCTGTAGGCAAACTAAGTATATTTATGTATCAACACAAGCTAAGGGTTGGGAAACCTGCTCCAAAACTAATCACGTCCAATTCAGAAATAGCCTTTAACAAAGCCAAGCAAGGCACTATCATCATTTTCTATGAAACGAACTGCGGATATTGCGATACTGAAATAAATGGATTGATTAGTGATTACGCAACATACCAGCAAAAAGGATTGCAGATAGTTACTGTCTCAGCTGATATTGACAAAGACATTTACGAGAAAAACTCAAAAGATTTTCCTTGGACAGAAAAACTTTGTGACCTGAAAGGTATCGGCAGTCATAACTTCCAAAATTTTGGAGTGATGGGAACTCCAACAATTTATTTGGTTGACAAAAAAGGAATAATTCGTGCCAAAGGAGCTAAGTTGGAAGATGTGATGAAAGGATTAAATTAAAAAAATGTTGTAATACTTTCTGCAAAAATTTGTTTTTACTACTCGGAGTGGGACTTCAAGTCGCGCCCCGAGTAAAAGATATCCCGAGTAAAAAATAAAAAGAGGCTAACTCATATAATTTTGAGTTGGCCTCTTTTTGGCACATACGGTAGAAACAAGCTAATATTTGTAGATGGTAGAGATAAAAAACATCGTATATCTTGTACATTATTCAAACTAATAGTATTTTTGTGAACTAAACATACGATAAAACAAGATGTATAGTTCACGAAATATAAATAATTTTTTTTGTGTTTACCATGAAAGTCGCACCGTTTTCAGACTATACTTTTCTACTCGGAGTGCGACTTAGAGTTGCGCCCCGAGTAAATGATACCCCGAGTAAAAAATAAAAAGAGGCTAACTCATTAAATTTTGAGTTGGCCTCTTTTTGGAGAAATGCAATGTAAATTGTTGACAATAAAGTTTATACTACTTTATAAACATCTACGCTTTCAATCTCGAAGGTTTTGATATAAGTGGCATGTTTGCGAGTTTCTACTTCGGCAAATTTCAAATAGATTTCGGCTGATTTACGGAACAAATCTTCTTTGTCGCGTGAAGCATCAATGATAAGCAAGTAAGTCATAATAATATGTCCAGCCATTTCTACCAATCGGCGGGCATGAAAATCTAAGTATTCTTGGTTTTTAGCTTCATTTACTCGCAATACTGAGTTTTCGTACAAAGTTGTCATGCTGAGTAGTCGCTTGCGCAATGAATCGAATTCAGGATTGATAGGCAATGTTTCGTAATGACGAATTTGTTTCAAATAGGTACCAGTGGTTACGTGGCGGATGGCTGCTACTGTCTGTAACTGTGAAGTTCCTTCGTAAATAGTCAGGATGCGTGCATCGCGATAAATACGTTCGCAAGCATAATCTTTCATAAATCCTGAACCGCCATGAACTTGAATAGAATCGTAAGCATTTTGGTTGGCAAATTCACTGGCAACCAATTTCAATACTGGTGTGAAAGCATCAGCTAATCGTTGATAGTCTTTAAAATCAGCTTTTTCTTCTGGAGTTAATTTGCGTGTACTTTCTATACCTTCATAAGCTTTATACACATCTACAAAACGGGCAGTTTCGTAAAGCAAAGTACGGCTTGCATCCAATTTGGCTTTCATCATCGAAAGCATTTCGTACACAGCTGGAAATTCAATAATGGCTTTTCCAAATTGTTTGCGGTCGCGGGCATAAGCAATAGCCTCATCGTAAGCCGCTTGCGAAACACCCACCGACTGAGCACCAACGCCAAGGCGAGCACCGTTCATCAATGACATTACATATTTAATCAAGCCCATGCGGCGAGAACCCACTAATTTGGCTGGTGTATTGGTGAATACCAATTCGCAGGTTGGTGAACCTTTGATACCTAATTTATTCTCAATACGACGCACTTTCACAGTTTCATCGTGTTTATTGTCAGCCACAAAATACGACAAACCACGTCCATCGTTGGTGCCTTCTTCCGAGCGTGCCAATACTAATTTGATTTGAGCATCACCATTGGTAATAAAACGTTTTACACCATTCAGGTACCAAATATTATCCTTTTCGCTGAAAGTAGCCTTTAATTGAACAGCTTGCAAATCGGAACCGGCATCAGGTTCAGTTAAGTCCATTGAACAAGTTTGACCTGCGCACACACGTGGTAAATATTCCGCTTTGATTTCCTCATCGGCAAATTCAGCAATGGTTTCAGCACAATCTTGCAATCCCCAAATATTGGCAAAGCCAGCATCGGCACGCGATACCATTTCGCCACCCATCACATAAGGAATCATGGCAAAATTCAAACCGCCATATTGACGTGGCAAAGCCATACCGTAAAGTCCAGCTTGTGCTAATGCGTCGTGATTTTCTTGCGTTCCACGGGCATATACCACACGATTGTTAAGTACCAAAGGACCGTCGTGGTCAACACTTTCGGCATTGGGTGCAATAACATCGGCACAAATTTCGCCGATAATTTCAAGCACTTTCTCGTAATTGTCCATTGCATCCTCAAAATCGCGCGATGCATAATCATATTTATCTTTATCGGCAAAATTCTGCTCCTTGAGCGTTACAATCTTCTGCATCAACGGATGCGATAACTGAAATTTTAATGCCGGATTGTTTTTAAAGTAGTTCATAAATAGTATTGATAGTGGGTAGTAAGTAGTTGGTAGTGAGGAGAGGGAAGTCCTGTCCTGCATTATCTCGTTCATCTACATTTCCCCTGATTTTTTTAATAATTCCTTGACAATATGAATTTAATAATCTTGAAACTAAATCTAACTGATTATTGAGTTGTTCGTACACGTCGATTGTAATAATCCTAAATCTCGCGATAAAATGATGTAATACAAACACTCATCAGCTGACCCTTTTGAAATATTATAATATAGAAGTTTGTCTTTGAGTCCTCTCTTTCGATAACCTTCTGCAATATTGGCTGCAATTGATACAGCTGCCCGTTTAAATTGAGAGGTTAAACCGTAAATCTCCTCTCTTGGAAATTGTTTAATTATTTTATTACTTCCGAACAAAAGTATTAGCTTGCTGCCAGACATTCAATTGTTCAAAACTATATGTTTTCATAAATTTGATTCAAAATAGATTGATTGATAGGATTTTGTAGAGAATAGTGTTTTTCAGGAATATAAGTTTTAGATTGTGAAAATACTAGAAAGATTTATATTAGAATTCATAATATAATAAACTATGTCTTCCTACTACCCACTACTTACTACCGACTACTTACTACCCACTACTCACTTCCCTCTTCTACTTCGAGTTTTTCTTATAATATTGAATCATTTTAGGGATAACTTCTTCTACCGAACCAGTAATTACATAGTCGGCAATTTGGTTAATGGGTGCATGAGGATCATTGTTGATGGCAATAATCATAGCACTTTCTTGCATTCCAGCTATATGTTGAATTTGTCCTGAAATACCACAAGCGATGTATAATTTTGGGCGAACAGTAGTTCCAGTTTGTCCAATTTGTCTTTCATGGTCAGCCATTCCCGAGTCAACCGCAGCACGTGATGCACCTACTTCGCCACCTAATACTGAAGCCAAGTCGTAAAGCAATTTGAAATTCTCAGCGCTTCCCATTCCATAACCACCGGCTATGATAATCGGTGAACCTTTCAAGTTGATTTTTGATTTTTCGATATGACGTTCGAT
>JBBRHJ010000032.1:0-20218 GCA_038222885.1 Bacteroidales bacterium
AAAGAACAGCTTTGTTGATGCAGAAGAACTTCGCAAACTGCTTTATCCACAACAAACGTTCCGTGAACGATTTATGGTTTCGGTGGGCGACAAACTCAAAACAATTTATGTTGCGGATATAGCTTATTTCTTTTCCACAGCCGGAATCACTTTTGTAGTAATGCATTCCAAGCAACAATATTCGGTCGATTTCAGCCTCGATAGCCTGAAAGAAATGCTCAACCCAACAGTTTTTTTCAGAGTAAACCGACAGTTTCTTGTTGGATTAAAATCCATTGATAAAGTAGTGGTTTATCCAAAAAGTCGTCTGAAAATTGTGCTAAATCCGTCCACAGACAACGATCTTTTTGTTAGCCTCGAAAAAGCGGTGGAATTTAAAAAGTGGATGGACGGAGAATAGTGTAAAAGTAAAAACAAGATATTTGTTTATTTTTTATTCGCATTAAATATGAGAAAAACGGAACGTATTTTTTCTTTCATTCTTGTAGCCTTAATGATGTTACAATCATTGACAGGACTTTTGTATCAGCATTTATATAGGGATGTAGCTTGGATAAAATTAACTTGGATTGGGAATGACCTCGTGACACTAATTATTGTTGTACCCATATTGTTTATTTCTATTTTACGCGTAAAGAATCAATCTCGGCGGGCAATGATGCTTTGGTTGGGTACTATTGGATATGGTATTTATAATTATACATTTTATCTGTTTGGGGCTTCACTCAATATGTTCTTTCCACTATATGTTCTGGCCTTTGTTGTTTCTATCATAACAATGATAATCAGCCTGTCAAATCTAAATATTGGATACTTTATTGACGGTTTCAAAAATCAAACTCCTGTTCGAGCGATTGGGGCATATTATGTGTTTGTTGCGGTGTGTTTGTCGATGGTTTGGTTGGGAATGTGGTTTGCTTATGTCTTTTATGGTCGGCCGACTCCTGTCGATACAGAAACTTTTAAACTAGTTGCAGCACTTGATACCAGCATTATGGTACCTAGTCTTTTAGTTGGTGGCGTATTTCTGTGGAAACGTAATCGGTGGGGATTTGTTATTTCGTGTATTGCAGGTGTCCAGAGTTCTCTATACTTACTTGTTTTGACCATCAATTCAGGATTATCAATACTTCAGGGATTTGGTAAATGGCCAGGAGAACTTCCAATCTGGGGAACGCTTTTACTGCTTACTATTTTAGCAACAGGTGTTTTGCTTTTCAGTATTATTCCAAAACATTCTGTAATTAAAGAGTAAAAGTCGCTTGAAAAGGTGGTGGTTTATCCAAAAAGTCGTCTGAAAATTGTATCGAAGTCACCTACCGATGCCGATCTTTTTGTTAGACTCTAAAAAGCGGTGGAATTAAAAAAATGGATGGACGATGCATAATTTCATTCACGGTATTTAGCACTAATAATCAATCCAATAAACCTATAAAAAATAAACTTTAGATTATGAAATCAATGAACAAAACAACCTTATTTTTAGTGCTGACTTTTGTCATCAGTTTTTCATTGGTAGGAGTATACAGATTACTTGGCTTTGAAGCCAATGACAGACTTGCATTTACCCTTTTGGGAGCAACTTATATGTTTGTGCCTGCCATTTGTGTCGTCATTGTGAAGAAATTCATTCACAAGGAAAAGTTGAAATCCGATTTATTAATCTCCTTCAAAATCAACAAATGGTTTTTTGTGGCGTGGCTCATTATGCCTGTACTAAGTTTTTGCACCTTGGGTATTAGTCTGCTGTTCAATGATGTAACATATAGCTCTGGCATGATAGGGTTGATAGAAAGATATAAGGATATGCTGACTCCTGAGCAATTAGAACAAATGAAAACATCATTGGCGGCGCTTCCTGTAAATGTAATCTGGATTACACTATTACAAGGCTTAGCTGCGGGAATAACAATAAATGCTGTAGCCGCGTTTGGAGAAGAACTGGGTTGGAGAGGTTTTTTGCTTCAGCAGTTTAAAGAAATGAGTTTTCTGAAAGCATCCCTTGTGATTGGTTTTATCTGGGGAATTTGGCATGCTCCACTCATTTTAATTGGACATAACTATCCGCAGCATCCACAAATTGGCGTTTTTATGATGACAATTTTGTGTATCCTGTTAACTCCCATATTTATCTATCTGACCATTAAATCCAAATCGGTAATTGCCGCAGCCATTGCACATGGAACCATGAATGCAACAGCCGGAATATCCATCATGCTTATCGCAGGAGGAAATGATTTGACGGTGGGAATACCCGGACTGGCTGGTTTTATTGCCATTAGTATTTTTATTATTGTAATTTTTGTTTACGATCAGTTCATAAGCAAAGATAAAATTATGACAAAAAAAATAAGCAATTATCTATAAGATTTTCAACCAACATTTGCTTTATTTAAGGGGTTCAATGCGATGCTATCGTATTGAACCCTTGTAGTGCAAATCCTTCAAGCACCAAATTTCAGCCTTCAGCACTCATATCTCGCAACTCAATCATTTTATTTTGTTTTTTTCCCCCGTAGAAAATACTTTTGTTGTGTAATCGTACACAATAAAAACCAACAAAATGAAATCACACACAAAATTTAAATTCCTATTCTATCTGACATTAATTTTGCCTTTGATCAATAATTCTGCAAATGCGCAGAAAATAAATCTCAATGGGTTTACCTATTATATTAGAGTTTATATAAGTTAGAATGTTATGAAGATAATAGAACGCTGATTTTCGCTGATTTAGCGGATTTTAAAACGGATTAGAATTTCGACAAGTCGAAATGATTAAGAGTTTGTTCTTAAATCTTCCCTGATTTTTCGGGGATAAATCCGTTTTGAATCCGTTTTAGAAATTTAAATCAGCGAATATCCGCTCAATCCGCTTAATCCGTGTTGCTATTCTTTTTTTCTTAAAATATAAAGTTCAATTTATCAGACACATATAACTTGTATAATGACTATTGCATTTCTGATTGGTTCATGTAAGTGCGATTAAATAAGTCAAATATCAAAAAACACATTAATTATGAGCAGATTAATTAAATACACAAAAAAAATGTTAGCAGGATTTTTAGCAATACTAATGGGACTAATACTCATTATAGCATGTATTTTATTCTTTCTTAGTCCGGGAAAAATGGAACCGTTTAAGGATAAGGATGGGAAATCGTTGAAAGGAAGCATTTCCAAAAAAACGTTTATTACAATAGGTGGTATTCGACAAGGGATGTTTATAAAGAGTAAAAATCAGAAAAATCCAGTTCTGCTTTACCTTCACGGGGGCATACCAGATTACTTCCTTACCAAAAAGTACCCTACCGGGCTCGAAGACTATTTTACCGTAGTGTGGTGGGAACAGCGTGGTTCATGACTATCTTACAACGCCAATATACCGGCTGAGACCATGAACTTGGATCAAATGATTTCCGATACAAAAGAGCTTACAAATTATCTCCGTAACCGTTTTGGACAGGATAAGATTTACCTCATGGGCCGTTCGGGAGGAAGTTATATTGGCATCCAAGCAGCAGCAAGAGCACCGGAGCTATACCATGCCTACATCGGGGTTGGTCAGATGTCGGACCATTTAGAATCAGAAAGATTAGCTTATGAATATATGCTGAAAAAATACGGGGAAGCAGGGAACAGGAAAATGGTGCGAAAACTGGAGGCTGCTCCAATTACTGAAACTATTCCTTACGGCTACCTCAAACTGCGTGATGAGGCAATGCACAGCCTTGGAATTGGCACAACACGTGAAATGAATTCAATTATAACCGGCGTGTTTATACCATCACTCACCTGCCGAGAGTACAGCTTAAAGGAAAAATTCAATTTGTGGCGAGGCAAAGCCCAAGCGGGTGTTCATCCACTCTGGGATTCAATCATTGCCACGGATTTGACGCAAGAGGTAAATGAAGTTAAAATCCCAGTCTATTTTTTTCATGGCATATACGACTATACGGTATCTTACACCCTGGCAAAAAAATATTTTGAGACACTGCATGCTCCAATAAAAGGATTTTATACTTTTAAAAATTCAGCGCATAGCCCAATTTTTGAAGAACCTGAAAGGGTAAAAGAGATTATTGAAAAGGATATTTTATTTGCTAGAACAAGTTTTTCAGATTGATTTTAGCGAATATTTTTATTCTAAATATCCTAAGAAATGTAATTATAGTAGAAAAATATATTATTATTTAATCACACTAACAAAATGACTTTTAAAAATTTCATTCAAGAATCCATCGAAAAATTGATGAACAATCTAAAATATAAATAATGAAAAGTATGCAATCTTTATCAAGACCAATCCTCAACAAAAACCTTTCTTCTGACGATTTTAAAAATTTCTACTGGCTAAAAAAAGAGTTGGTTGTTTTCTGTAGGATTCACGGAATAAGTACATCTGGCGGTAAAATTGAAATTACCGAACGAATCAAAAAATTCCTTGAAACAGGAATAGCAGAGAAAAATCCAACCGTAAAAAAAACGAAAGTTAGTTCAAAATTCAACTGGAATACTGAAAATCTGTCAACCGAAACTTTTATTACGGATAGTTACAAAAATACAGAAAATGTTAGGCAGTTCTTTAAAAATCACATTGGTCCGCATTTTCATTTTAGCACAGCGTTTATGAATTGGATGAAAGGAAATACTGGAAATACCTTGCAAGAAGCTATAAATGAATGGATAAAACTTAATGAGAAGAGTAAGGAAAAAAGTAGCAAAACGGAAATTCCACCTCAGTTTGAATACAATCGATTTATTCGTGATTTTTTGAAAAACAACCCCGGAATGAAATTAATGGATGCTATTAATGAATGGAAACGAATACGAAATGAAAAAGGAAGCAATGCATATACGAATAGCCGAATTTGAGCATTTAGTACTAGTTTAAATATAAATCAGCATAAATAGGAGTATTCTTGATTAACAATTAAAACATCGTATGATACATCAAATTATTGGAAATCAATTCAGGAAACCTTCAGGATTATTGGGAAAATTGATTGCCAAAATAATGTTAAAGGGTAATAATCGCGCTTATAAAAAAGTAATACAGGCTTTGGAAATCAAGCCCGATGATAAAATTTTTGAAATTGGATATGGATCAGGAAATGGAGTATTCAGGATTGCTTCCGATTATGATTGTTTTATATCTGGAATTGATTTCTCAGAGTTAATGTTCGGAGAAGCAACAAAAAGGAACAAAATACATGTTGATAATAAAAGAGTTAGCTTGCATTATGGTGACTTCCTTAATGCCGAGATTGCATCAAATCAATACAATACGATTTTCTGTATAAATGTAATTTATTTCTGGCCGAATTTAGTCAAACCCTTCTCAAAAATAAATACAATATTAAAACCAGGTGGTTTGTTCTGCATTTACATGATGCATCCGAATGATTTAAACAAAAGGAAATTTAAAATTGTATTGAAGAACCACATTGGTATTTATTATCAATAGCAGTTGGTAAAGAATATCAAGGCAAAGGATTTGCAAATAAATTAATGAATCCAGTATTAAGTTATTTTGATACTAACAATTATCCTTGTTATCTGGAAACGCATAATCCAAAGAATGTTTTATTTTATGAAAAATATGGGTTTAAAGTTGCTGAAATTGGACAATTACCTGAATCGAATACCAAGCATTGGGCTATGGTTCGATATCCTGATAAGAACATGCTAATACAGAAAATTGAGTGATTTTGTAAAGTGAACAGTTTGTACTATATTTGACTTGAATACCATTTTAAAAATAATGATTTATGATACTTTTAAAACCCGAAGATTTTCATAAAGCAATCGAGCAACTGGATAAAGTTGATTATAACTGTTATTTCGCAAAATCAGTGCTTCTACAAAATGTTAAGGGCAGTGTTTATGTGGATAGTGCCAAAAATCCCACCGTTTTCTACATAGTCCATCCTTATGGAATGTCTTTGTTATTAGGCGATTACACAAACAAAACTTTTATCAATAATTTCCAAAATTATTGCCTGAATAACGACAATAATCGAAAACAGGCAGATTGGTTACAGGTTTTTCCGATAGAATGCTGTGATGTGATTGACAAAATAGCTAATTCGACTGAGAATATCATAGAATTACACAAACGGATCAATTTCAAATTCAATCTCGAGATTTATCAATCGTTCAGAAAAACAATTGATTTGGATGATTACCATATTGAAGAAACAAATGCTGCTACTTTTGAAAATATGCCCGGAACGGTAGTTCCACGCTTTTTTTGGGATAATGCAACCGACTTTGAAAATAACTCTAAAGGCTTCAGTTTGTTTGTTGATGGACAGCCAATCTCTACTGCTTTTGCATCGTTTTTGATTGATGATATTCTCGAAATTGGCATTCAAACTGTCGATGGATTTCAAAGGAAAGGGTATTCGGCTTTAAGCTCTTGCCGATTGATTGATTATTGTATTGAAAAAGGACTTGATCCACTTTGGTCGTGCAGAAATGACAATATAGGTTCAATTAAACTAGCTTACAAACTAGGTTTTGAAGTTGCAAGAACGGGACCGTATTATAAAATCAATTGCAATGAATTGCAAAGTTGAAAATAGCCAAATTTATTTTCTCCCACTATCTTGAATCCCCAAAAAAAAACCAACATTTAATAAATTTAATTATGGAACTTATCAGCAAACAACAAATCGATTACTTTCTCGATTGTAAGACCATGGCCATAGCTGGAGCTTCGCGTAAAGAGTCAGGTTTCAGCACACAAGTGGCTAAACATTTAAACAGGATTGGCTACAAGCTATGGTATGTGAACCCAAACTTTGAAAAGCTGGAAGAGAAAACCCAACGTTTACAGTCGGTGGCATTGTTGCCCGATGAAGTCCAACATGTACTTATTCTTACTTCTAAAAGTCAAACCGAATCGGTTATTAGCCAAGCCATAGCTAAAGGAATTAAAAATGTATGGATTCAACAACAATCCGAAACGCCCACAGCATTGAAACTGGCTAAGGACAACGGTATAAATGTAATTCATCATCAATGTATATTTATGTTTACTCAACCCACTGGTATTCATCGGTTTCATCATCGAATAAAAAAAGTTTTTGGTGGACTTCCAAAATAAGTATTGAACCATTAATAGCAGGATTAAAATCAAAAGCTTACAAAACAGCACAATGAATTAACGGCAGTTGATGCATTACATTTTTACAATAAACAGAAATGAAAATCCCTGGAATAAAAGTTATTACATTTATGCTTTGATAATTTTAAGGCTTAAGTTGGATTAAAAGAGAACCACGAATATTATAAGTTTAAAAAGAATGCGGATAAAGTTGGTAATCTAAAAAAGAAAACTGCCATGATTCCAGTTGGTTACGGAATCATGGCAGATAACTATATTATAGAATACTAATTATTTTTTGGAGATTAGCTTCCCTGATTGCATTAATTGCCAATCATTTACCACTTTGTAGAAATAAACCCCTGAATTAAGATGACTTGTATCTAGGGTTGTTGTTTGTTTCGTGATTTTCTTATTCAGCACTTCAGTCCCTAATGTATTATATATTTTCAATATGCAATTATTGATTTCCGAAGGAGAATTAATAGTAATGGTTACTGAATTTACAAATGGATTTGGGTAAACTAAAACTGTCCTATCTTTTCCAGCATCAATAGAGCCAATACTTGTGATACATCCAGTTAGTGTAACGATTGTTTCTGTTGAAACACATCCGTTGGCATTTTTTGCAGTTACTTTATATGTGCCCGCAGGTACAGCAGTAAATACTCCAGTAGTATTTGTATAGTTTAAACTATCTATGCTGAAAGTTAGACCTGTTTTTGTTGAGGTCACAGTAATTGTACCGCTTGGTAAAGAGCATGTTGGGTGAATTACAGCAACAGTTGGGGCTGATGGTCTTAGGTTAATTGCCAAAGAAGCGTTGGATGAAGTTATATCTGATGCACATGTACCAGAAACAACAACATTGTAATCTGTTGCAACATCTACTGTATTCACTGAAAAAACGGTCAGCGTGGCTGATGTTGCTCCTCCAATATTTCCTTTATTGCTTAATTTAACCGTCCCTTTTCTCCATTGATAAGTAAGTCCATCACCAAGTGCAGCAACGGAAAAACTCACATGGCTTCCTTGACATGCTATTTGACTAGCAGGTTGAGTATTAATGACTATACTACTGCTTATACTTAAAGAAGCATTTGTAGAAGTTACTACTCGCCCACAAGTTTCTGTCACAACAACATTATAGTTTGTTACCGCATCACCAATAACCATAGGATTTATGGTAAGAGTATCAGAGCTTGCACCTGAAATACTACCCGCATTTGTGAGGTTTGTTGTTCCTTTTCTCCATTGATAAGTAAGACCGTCTCCTGTTGCAGTCACTGAAAAACTTACAGAACTTCCAACACCACAAACAGCTTGACTAACAGGTTGTTTTGTAATGATAGGAACTGGATGGAAATATAATGTAGAATTTGCTGAAGTATATGCAAGTTGAAGGTTATCATATATCAAAACATTATACGAACCAAGATCCGCTACGCTTGTCGGGTTAATTACCAAGGTATTGGTAGTTGCTCCCTTTATGTTTCCGCCGTTGCTTAGGTTTACCGTTCCTTTTCTCCATTGATAGGTATAATTTCCCTTACCAATTACAGTTACTACAAAACCTGCAGAATCACCTGCACAAACAAATAAATTTTCGTGATTGATTTCAACCTCGGGTATTGGTAAAACCGCTATCATTCCAGTAGTTGAAATGGAGCCATTTGTTGTAAGTGCTCTACCATCGAGGCTTGCACCTTGAAGAAGGTCGATTGCACCATTGTTGGCAATAATAGTTCCCTTAAAAACTGAATTATCACCAATGCTTACAGCCCCATCAACCATCCAATATATATTTTTAGCTTGTGCTTTGTTTGTCAATATAACCCTGGAATTTACACCTGATGCAAAGGCACCTTTAATTTTAATAATAAAAACAGCATCTTTATTTCCTGTGCCATTTAAAATTAATGTATCAGTAAATGTTACAGCTCCATTCATTATATAAGAATGAGGTGTTAGTACCAAATTGTGTCCAAATTGAGCAGGATAAAGTAATTCAATATCCGCCGCAAGCGTATTCAATGAATTATAAACAAGCAACAAATCGCCCTTAGCACCTACTGTAGCAGGGTTCATGCCTTCAATTTGTCCTGATACAAATAAAGGATTCCAACCTGTTGGCAATGCAGTATTGCTACCCACGCTACCAGTTACATGTGATGTTCCGTCATCAGAAACTGGTCCTAATGAAGAAAATACCGCATAAGGTTTTGATTCAACAAATACCGGTGCAGCAGGTCCTGTATTAAGTGTAGCTGATATGTCGACAGGCAAATGTGCCGATAATCCTAAAAAACCATTATTAATAGAAACTGCACCATTAGTGGTAAGAGCTCTTCCTTCAAGTTTAGTACTAGCGGCCATGGTTATTGCTCCACCAGCAATTATATTACCTTTCATTATAGTTCCGCTGCCCAGACTTACTGCACCCGTTACAAACCAAAACACATTACAGGCCTGTGCACCATTTATTAATTTTACCTGTGCATTTACATTGGTGCTAAAAGCATAATTAGGGGGTCCAGCAGGCATTTTAAAAATAAATACTGCATTAGGATTGCCCAATGCATCCAAAGTGATACTTTGATTCAGCGAGGATGTGCCCGATAATTGGTATGTACCTGCTTTAAAGCTCGAATTATTCCCTAATACTGGATTCACAATGGTTGAATCGGGAATAGCGCCAGCGAGAAAATTATAGGCACTCAGTACGTCAGCAGCACATTGAGTAGTTGTTCCGTTGCCCGTATGCATCACACCATTCACGTTACCAAAATTGGTATTTGAACCACTATTTGTACCTACATTACCTGTAAGTAAAGTTAAATAAGGAGTTCCTGCATTTGTCATTGCCCCCACCGAAGTAAAAAGAACGAAATTAGCAGCTGTTCCCAAAGAGGGAGCTTGTGCCAAAATTGTTCCAGAAAACGACATGAAAGTAACGGTTATTAAGATACTCAATAATCTTTTTTTCATAATTATTAATTTGTAATTTGTAAATTCAGTTTCATTGGCAAAGGACGTGTTTTTTTAAATGAATTAGTTACACATAAGTTTTTATAAATTACATATATCACAGTTTCAATAAATTACATATATCACAGTTTTAATATTTTCTGTGTTTATTTTGAGTCAATAATGGCAAATATTGAATTATCAATAAACATTAAAAAAAAGGTTTGGCCGATACTCGTTATTGGGGTTTTGTGCCAGAAGACCACATTGTCGGACGACCAGTATTGGTTTGGTTATCATCAGACAAAGATAAGGGTTGGTTTAATGGTAAAATTCGTTGAGATAGGTTCTTTAAAAATACTGAGAGATGATATTATGCAATAAAAGTTATGCACTTGATGTCAATGCTCAACTAAAAATCGATATTTGAAAAAAGCAAAATATGAAAGAGATTTCCTATATGTGGTAGAAAAGAAAGAAATTTTTAAAAAGGATTCATTTCAGAAACAAAGTTATTTATTCCCTACAAATTCATCCACAATTTAAAGAAAAAAAGATACAAACGGTTGTCAACAAAACATCCTATGAATGACAATTTTGAGAAATAAGAAGTGGAAAATTTCTATTCACTAAAAACTAAATGAACTCATTCAAGTAAATGAATATTAAGTTTTGACCAAGCGAATGAGAACTGGCTTGACGCCTATTTCTAACATAACACTTTAAAAAACAAATATATAAACTAGTGTCATGTTAAGTTGAATTTGTCAGTTCCACCCCGACAAACCGCTTCAAGCGGTTGTGCGGAGAGTAGCGTTCAACCCGTCCAAACGGAATCGACACAATTCATGTTATAGCGACAAAGTATGATTAACACAAGAATAGTTATCTTACTCTGTTTAAAGATTCACCCCAAACAAATATCCAACTAATGCGGTCAATCCCATGGCAACAGTACCCCAAAAAGTAATTCTGCTAATTGCTTTACTGATACTTGACCCACCAGTTTTAGCCGCCAAAGCACCCAAGATAATCAGAAAGAAAAGTGCAAAACCATAAAGTGAGTACTCCATATTTTTCAACGGTAAAAAAAGAACTACGAAAAGTGGAAGTACGCCACCAACCGTAAAAGCTGCTCCTGATGCAAAAGCTGCTTGAATTGGTTTCGCCTTGCTTATCTCGTTGATTCCCAATTCATCACGAACGTGTGCACCTAATGCATCAATTTCTGTCAATTCTTTGGCAACCGTCAGTGCAGTTTCCTTTTTCAAGCCTCTTCCTTCATAAATTTCGGCTAATCGCTGTAATTCTATTTCGGGCATTTCCTTTAATTCTACTTTTTCTCTTTCAATATCGGCTTTTTCAATATCGGTCTGGGAACTTACCGACACATATTCTCCCGCTGCCATGGATAAAGCTCCTGCAACTAACCCAGCCAAAGTCGCTAACACAATTGGTGATCTGCCATCACTCGCTGCGGCCACTCCAATTGCAAGACTGGCGGTTGATAAAATACCATCGTTGGCTCCAAGCACTGCTGCTCTCAACCAATTACTTCGGTGGATATAATGATCATCCATATAATTGTCTAAACTTTCTGTTTTTTCAGTCATCTTTTTATAGTTTTAAATTAAATTTAGAGAATAGCGAAATACCGTAAGGCATAGTTCGATATCAGCTCGCTTTATATACTTAGTTTATCTTTAATACTTTTTCATAAGCTTTTCGTGGGAAACCATTGTATTGTACTTCGCCACAATACGTGTAGCCCAATTTATCCAAAATTTTCAACATGGGAATATTGTCAAAGTTGGTATCGACTTTAATACTGAATACATTTTGCTCTATACATAAACCTTCTATCACCGTAAATATATGTGAGGCTATGCCCTTTCCTTTTATTGCATTCGCGACAGCCACTCTATGCACTACCGCATAATCATCATGACTAAGCCATTCCCCTTTTAGTTCGTTGTAAGCGGGCTCAATGCCAAAAATAATAGCTCCATAGCAAATTACCACCTCATTATCAACAAGCACATATCCATAACCTTTGCTAATGTCATCGTTAACGGTTTGTTCGTTGGGGTAACCATTTTGCCATTGGTTGCTGCCATCTTTTCTTCTTTGCTCGATGGCTTGTTGCAAAATTCCCCAAATAATAGAAACGTCCGAGAAGGTTGCTTTTCTTAAAATCATCGTTTATTTTTAGTTTGCATTAATATTATACGCCCCTTTTGTAAGTACTGAACCTTCAATTGTATTATCCAAGATTTCAGAAAAGCCATTTTGCTGTTTCCCAATGTTCACTTCCACTTTTTTAAATGCATAAATGTCATTTTCTTTTTTTTCAAGCACTAAAATCACATTGGAAGTTTCGGTTTTCACAATGGCATCGGTCGGAATTGCCTGCACTGCGTCAGTACTCGTAATTATATCACACTCAATAAATTCGTTGGCTATGGCATTTGTGAGTTTTGTATTTGCGATCGAGGCATAACATTCTATCGATTTTGTGTCATTATCCAATGAAACACCAATAGAAGTGAGGATTGCTGAATTATAATCCTGCGCTTTTGCGGATTTAAAACGAACGGTTTGTCCTTTCTTTAAATCAGCAATATCGGTTGCGAAAACTGAAAGCTTGATTTGTAACATAGACGGATTAATAATTTCCAACAGTTCAGTCTGCGAGTCAACATAACTTCCAATGCTCGCATTTAGCTTGGAAATATAACCCGTAATCGGCGATTTTAAAGTATAGGAAGAATAAAACTCTCCATTTTCAATTTTTGAAGTTGAAAGTCCAATAGCTTCAATTTTAAGTTTTAATCCATTGTATTTTGCCCTGAAAGTTTTGTATTCACTTTCGGCAAGGATAAAATCCTTCTCAGAACTTACTTTTTCATCATACAAAGATTTCACACGCTCATATTCGTTTTTCACACGCTTAAAATTGGCCGAAACCTCTGCAAATTCTTTTTGCGTATCAATTATTTCATTGCCAGTAATTTCAATAAGTGCTTGATTACGTGCCACTGACTGACCGCTATGACAATGAATCGCCTTGATAATCCCATTCACGGGTGCATTCAGTTTTGCCATGCCATTGGGTAGCGATACAATTGAACCATTGCACTTAACGATACTTTCAAAGTCTTTGGTTCCAATTTTGCCTAATGCCATGCTGTCGGTAGCAAATTGTTGCTTCGTAATTTCAATTAAATTGGATTCTTGAGCTACTGATTCTTGCTTTTTTCCACATGAAAATAAAACAAAGCTTGCTACTAAAAAGAATAGTTGATATTTTAAAGTTTTCATAATATTTTATTTTGATAGATAATTAAGTTCAAGGATTACATTGTTGTAGTTCATTAAGTTACTCAAATAGTCGAATTTTATTTGGAGTGCAGTTTCTATGCTGGAAGCGAATTTAAAGAAGTCAATTTCCCCATTTTCAAAACTAAGTCCTGCAGTTCTACTAATTTCATCGTAGAGTTTGCTACCACTTTCGTTGTAATATTCTATTGATTCTTTTAATTTGAGCTGCGAATTTAAAAGTTCTTTTTGTTTGTTTTTCAGCAGTTCAATTTCATATTCTGCAAAATATTTGTTGGCATTCAATGCAATTTTTGAAGCTTTTATTTTTGATTTCTGTGCACTGAAGAAAAGTGGAATGGCAATTCCGGCTTCAAATCCATGATAGTATTTAGCATTTTCAAAATAATTAGTTCCTAAAAAGTAATTGAAAGATAGATCGGGCAAGAGTTTATTTTTCTCTATCCCAATTTGGCTATTACTAAGTTCATCATTCATTCTCAACCATTCGGCATAAGCTGTGTTTTCAATATTTCTGTCTGAATAATTAAGTGTTGGAATTTCCTTCGCAACACGAAATGATTCGTCGGAACCCAATAGCGTTTTTAGTTTTGAATAGCTATTATCGATGCTGTATTTTATTTCACTCAATTGCTGTTTTATTTGTTGCCGCTTGGCTTTGATATTGAGCAAATCGAGATTGCTAATATCGCCTTTGTTATTTCGGAGTGTGGCGCCACGGAGTATCCGAAGGTAAAGACTATCCATGTTTTGGGAAATTAGCAATTTCTCATTTAGCACTTGTAGTTCAATATAGTTTGCTGAAAGCTCCTTGATTAAACGCTCAGTCTGAATTTTCAATGCTGCCTGTGACAAGTTATATTCAATTTTCTTTGCTTTCAGTTCGGCACTATAAAGCGTTGGGAAATTGATACTTTGAGAAACACTCCAAACTTTTAAAGGATGATTATTTTCCGCAATATTATTTTGGTCGGTTCCATAACTAATATTTGTTTTGTCCAGTGCAATGGCCGAGGGAATCAATGCTTTTTGTTCCTCCGCCTTAAAACTGTAGGCTTTAATTTCTTTGTTGTTTTGCAAAGCAATCTGAATAGCCTCCTCCATTTTTAATTCCTTATTTTGTGCAAAAGAACTAACAAAGGGCATCAACATCAATAACAAAATACCGCATGGTTTGGCTTTTATTAATCGGAATGGGAAGAGTTTTATACCAACCACATTGTAAAAAAGCTCAAACAAAATTGGCAGTGCAATCATGGTGAGCAAGGTGGAAGTTACAAGTCCACCAATAACAACCGTAGCCAATGGGCGTTGCACTTCGGCGCCTGCACCTGTGGACAACGCCATAGGCAAGAAACCCATAGCAGCAGCACCCGCAGTAAGCATTACAGGGCGAAGTCGATCCTTAGTGCCTTGAATTATCAACTCGCGAATACACATTGTTCCATTTTCTTTTAGCTCTTTTAGGTGTTCGATAAGCACAATTCCATTCAGCACCGCTATCCCGAAAAGTGCAATAAATCCGACGCCGGCCGACACACTAAATGGCATATCTCTTAACCAAAGCAGGAAAACTCCACCCACGGTTGCCAAAGGAATGGCTGAGAAAATCATGATGGCATCTTTTAAAGATTTGAAAGCAAAATGTAGAAAAATAAATATTAGCAATAACGCTACTGGTACCGCAAAAAGTAACCGATTGGTGGCATTTTGCAAGTTTTCAAATTGACCTCCATAAGCAACATAAGTGCCTGGTTTCAAATCTATATTTTCATCTATCGTGGCTTGAATATCCTTTACTACCGACTGCAAATCTCTGTTCCGAACGTTTACACTTACCACCACTCGTCGATGCGTATTATCTCTCGAAATTTTAGCGGGACCTTCGGTATATTGTATTTCGGCAAGTTCCGACAGTGGAATTTGATTTCCATTGGGTACGGGAACTTTAAGTTGCTTAATATCATTGATGTCAGTACGGTTTTGTTGGTCGAACCGCACCACCAAATCGAACCGCCTTTCACCTTCAAATACAACTCCTGTAGTTTCACCTCCAAAAGCAGTGGCAAGATAACTGTTCAGTGTTTTGATATCAACGCCATAATAAGCAATTTTCTTGCGGTTGTATTCAATTTTTATTTGGGGTAAGCCAGCAGTTTTTTCGAGAATAATGTCGCTCGCACCAGGAATCCCTTCAATCAATTTTTTGATTTCGGCCGCTTTTTTATCGATATATGCTAAGTCGTCGCCAAAAACTTTAATCGCAATATCCGATCGAACGCCTGTAATCAGCTCATTGAAACGCATTTCGATAGGTTGTGTGAATTCGTATTCAATGCCAGGAATAACCGAAAGTGCTTCCTTGAATTTATCGGCTAATTCCTCCTTAGTTTTTGCATTTGTCCAAGTACTTCTTGGATTCAGCTTAATAATCATATCAATTTCTTCCATCGACATTGGATCGGTAGGTATTTCGGCAGCTCCAATTCTACTCACAATTTTATCAACCTCGGGGAAATTCTTTATCAGTATTTGCTCCATTTTAGTTGTAGTTTCAATGGTTTTAGAGAGCGAAGTACCAGTTTTCAGAACAGGCTGAATTACAAAATCGCCCTCATCCAAGGTAGGAACAAATTCCCCACCTATTCTTGTGAAAAGAAATCCTGTAAAAATTAATGAAGCCAGCGCAGCTCCAAGCACAATCCCTTTATGATTGGTAGCCCAATGAATGGTAGGAGAATAAGATTTGTGTGCGAGATTCATTACCCAATCTGAAATATTTTTCTTGTCAGTTTTGGGTGGTTTAAGGAATAAAGAGGTGGCTACTGGCAACCAAGTTAAGCCCATTATCATGGCGCCAATAATGGCAAAACAGAAAGATAAAGCCATAGGGATAAACATTTTACCTTCAACGCCAGTCAACGAAAGAATTGGAATAAAAACTATCAGGATAATGACTTGTCCAAAAATAGCTGATTTCATCATTTTAGATGCGCCATTAAATGATATTGCATCCATTAAGCTTTTTCTTTCGTCGCCTTTTGCGTTTTCAATCTCTTTGTTCTGCACCGTTATTTTAAGTGCAATAAACTCCACAATAATCACCGCTCCATCAATAATAATCCCAAAATCCAAAGCTCCAAGACTCATTAAATTGGCATCAATACCGAAAACGTACATCATAGAAATTGTAAAAAGTAGAGATAGAGGAATCATGGAGGTGATAACCAAAGCTGAACGGACATTTCCGAGCAATAGCATCACAGTCAGCATCACTATCAACGCTCCAAGCAACAAATTTTCAACAACTGTGAGTGTAGTTTTTGCTACTAATTCACTTCGGTCCACAATAGGATTTATAAAAACTCCTTCGGGTAGGTTTTCCTGAATTTCGGCAACTCTACTCTTCACTTCGTTGATTACTTCTTTGGAATCGGAGTTTTTCAACATCATTACTTGACCGAGAATTGTCTCACCTTTTCCGTTGGCTGTAATTGCTCCGTATCGGTTGGCGTGTCCAAACTGTACGGTAGCAATATCCTTCATCAGAATAGGTAAGCCATTGACATTTTTCACCACAATATTCTCAATGTCTTGCACCGATTTCACTTGTCCATCGCCACGGATAAAGTAACTTTGATTCGTTTTTTCTATGTACGAACCGCCTGAAATACTGTTGTTGGCTTCCAATGCATCGAAAACCTCCATCAGTGTAATATGCAACGCAATAAGTTGTGAAGGATTTACAGCCACTTCGTATTGTTTCAGTAATCCGCCCCAACTATTTATTTCAACAACTCCTTTGATGCCCGACAATCTGCGTTTTACAACCCAATCTTGGATGGTGCGCAAGTCGGCAGCGGAGTATTTGTTTTCGTATCCTTCTTTGGTGTCGAGCGTATATTGATAAATTTCGCCTAAGCCAGTTGTAATCGGTCCCATTTCTGGTTCACCAAATCCTTCTGGGATATTGGCAGTGGCAGTTTTAATTTTTTCGGCTATCAGTTGGCGAGGTAAGTAAGTTCCCAGTTTTTCGTCGAAAACAAGAGTTATCATCGAGATTCCGAACTTTGAAACAGAGCGAATTTCTTTTATTCCAGGCAGGTTTGCCATTTCCATCTCAACGGGAGCGGTGATAAATTGCTCAATTTCTTGAGTAGATAAATTGCCCGAAGTGGTGATAAGTTGCACCTGATTGTTAGTGATATCAGGCACTGCACCCACCGAAATTTTGAAAATAGAATAAAGCCCAAAAGCCGCAATTGTCAAAGTAAACAATATAACAATAAGCTTATTCTTAATACTGAAGTCAATAATTTTTTCAAGCATATTCTTTTATTTTTTGGTTGTTGTTTATTGAGCATCTATTAGGTCTCGTAAATAAGTCCACTCTAATCTGATTCATTATTTCTATTTCGATTACTTCTGCCGAGTTAGTTTTTTAAGAACAAATTGAAAATCCTAAGAATATCTGAAGGTGGGATTAAAAACAAATCCCACCGTCCAGAGCGTTTAGGCATTTAATTCAATTTAATTTATCAATTCATAGTTTGTACTTCGTCCTCCAGCAATCTCTTTCTGCAATACTTTTTTGTGAATTAAATCGTTAATGTCCCTAATTGCTGAATCTTTTGAGCATTTTGCAATTTTCGCCCATTTCAATGAAGTCAATTTTCCTTCAAAACCATCCAATAGTTTATTCAATACTTTCTTTTGCCTTTCGTTAATGATTGTTTTTGAATGCTTACTCCAAAAATCAGCTTTAAACATTACTCTGTTTAAAATCCCATTCGTTGACTTTAATGCATTTATCAAGCAGCTCAAAAACCATTTTATCCATTCGGTTATGTCAAGATTACCCTTTTGTATGCTTTCAAGTATTTCATAATATTGTTTTCTTTCTATTCTAATCTGGGCAGACATGCTATAAAATCGTTGCGTACTTTTATCTGACTGTGCTAACAGCATGTCAGTTAATGCTCTTGTTATTCGACCGTTGCCATCTTGAAAAGGATGAATTGTAACAAACCAAAGATGTGCGACTGCTGCCTTAATAACTAAATCAATATTTTCTTCGCCGTTAAACCAATCAAGAAAACGATTCATTTCTTTTTCAATTAAATTGGCATCTGGCGCTTGGAAATGCACTATTTCTCGTCCTGCGGCACCTGACACAACTTGCATTGTTCCAGTAGTATCTTTTCGCCAATCAGCTACTGTTATTTTAAATATTCCGCTCCGTCCCATAGGGAACAATGCAGCATGCCAGTCAAATAGTCTTTCCGATGTTAACGGCTTAAAACAATTTTGAGTTGCATCTATCATCATTTGAACCATTCCCTCAACGTTTCTGTCTGATACAATTGATCCAGCAAATTCTAATCCCAGCATTTTTGCGATTGACGATCTTACTTGATCTGGGTCTAACAGTTCTCCTTCAATTTCTGCTGATTTTACAACGTCTAATGTCAATGTTTCAAGTAAAGCTTCATCTCTCAAATCAAAGCCCAACGACTCCATTTTGCCAATTAAACGACCCTGAAGATTTCTTGTCTCACTTAGTAAACCAATAAATTCGTCGCTCTTCCAAGTAAAGATTGGCCAATTTTCTTTTTCATGTATGTAATTACTCATTCGTTGTGAATTTTGCACCAAATATACACATTATTCTCCGGATTGAATATTTTTGTTGTGTTATTTGCGACGATTAAGCCCTTTAATCGTTGCATTTTTTTCTTATACTTCTGCTTACGGATAGGGGTAGCCACCATAAAAGCTACAAAACCTCCCAATTTTGGCTGGCTTCCTAGCTTTTTTAAATGGTTCTTTTTTGTTACTTTATAGCAGCAAATATAAATTACTTTTGCCGAGTTAGTTTTTTAAGATCGGATTGAAATCGCTATCGGGAAAGAATATCATACCCTTAAGACCTAACAGGTGCGCTGTCAAAAATTAACTGTGTGATTTTAAAATCTTCGTTCCAAAACAAGTTTAAAATGTATGAATAGAATTGCGACAAGTATCAATTGGATTGGGCTTTAGCCCATTCTTAATGATAATAATAGCAACAGGGCTTTAGCCAAAATGTTGTAAAAGAAGAATTTGGCTAAAGCCAATATCAAATTCAATTTTAAATCCTCCAGCTAAAGCAGGAGGCAATTCAAAAGCTGGAGGCAATTCAAAAAAAACAGAACGAAAATTATTTCTACTAAATATCAATTTTTGACAGCCTACCTGTTAGGCCTCGTACTTATATTCTCGAATCAATATCTATTGTTTGAAGCAAAGATAATTAAATTTCAAATATCAGAAAATATAATCATATTCTATTGATTTAGTTTGACACTGTTGTCAAAATATAGAAGAGAAGAGGTTGGTATTAATCAGAATGATTTTGAATATGTCAATAACATCATTTGACAGTATTATGGGTTCAAAAAATTCAATGCTAAATTAGCGTTTAGTGTAGCATTATGAGTAAAAAATAAGTTTTTAAAGATCTTGATTTTCGTTATAAATAGGCCACTCATAAGCCCATTTCGTGCAAAATTCTCAAAATAATCAGATGAGAAGCTGAGTCGATATTTTATATCAAGCCAAAGTTTCACTTTCCTGTCAAACCAAAAATTTAATTCTACAGCTCCACTTCGTTTAAAGAAGAATTGCTTAAATTGGAAATAATATCAAGAGTAAAATATAAGCCATTTTATACTTGTATTTAACTAAACATTTAACTTATAAAGGGGGTTAGATGCAATGTGAGTTAAACATATTCTAAGTTTTTAAAATAATACTACTAAA
>JBBRHJ010000033.1:0-20010 GCA_038222885.1 Bacteroidales bacterium
ATATATAGCATGTTTGGTAATCGTATTTTAAAAGGATATGAGTGGGCTTTGCGGTATAATGTGTCCAATAATTATTCTTTTCCAGATCAACTTACACCTTGGGAACCTACAGTAGCATCAGGTGAGTTTATACAGCGCAGAGACAGGACTGGGAGGTGGTTCTCATTAAAAGTAAATCCATATACTGAGGGCGACTTGCTTAATTTTACCCGTGGAGATTTTAGAACGGATAAACGCCCTATATATGAAGTTGCATTGGCCCATTACGATATTCGAATGGGATTGAGTGCGGATTCAATGAAATGGACCAGACGTGCTTTGGATATTTCCAATCAGGAAGTGGGTTATGAAACATCGGGTTGGTCCCTTGATCATTTAGGATGGGGCGGTTTAACTTTTCACCGTTCAGCGTGGATGGCGGGTGATCCTGTGCATTATGAAAGTGGACAACCTGTTTTTGAAATACCAGCAATTCCATGTACGATAAATGCGGTAAATTTCGACTTTTTTACTGCTGACGGACAAAACCACACCTATTATGATACAACGCCAACGAATGAAGGTGGAGTATATAGAAAAGATGCAGTGGATATCACAGCCGGTGATAACGGGTATGTTATCTACAAAATGCAAACGGGTGAGTGGGTAAGTTATACTTTCAATGTAGCTGTGGAGGGAGATTATCAAATTTCCTTGCGCCATAATACAACGGGAAGTGGAGCCAAAATAAAAGCAATTGTGGATGGTGATTCACAAATGGAATCAGCACTCCCTGTTACTAATGGTTTTGAAAATACAACCTTGGGAAACATACAATTAAAAAAAGGAGTAAAAGTTATCCGTATGTATGTTACTGGTCAAAGTAATCTTACTTCGCTTAGTCAGATTAAGATTATTTTAAACCCAATTGCTCCAAAGAAGATTAATTTTACTGCTGCTTTCAATAGTAGCAACCAATCAGTATTAAGTTGGTCATTTGAAAATATTATTCCTACAAATATAAGAGTATTCAGAGCCACGACCAATAATTTTAACGAAGCAACGGCTATAAAGTCACTTTCCAACGATGCAATTAACTATACGGATGTTAATGTAAATGCTAAAATTCCGGCTTATTATTACTGGGTAGTCTTCGACGAAAACGGAACGCAAGGATCTACGGACGTTGCTTCTGTAACTTGGGGGTATTTTTTTGATAATTTTGTGAATCCTGCCGCTACAATGTGGAGTGTGGTAAACGGAACAGGCTTAGTTTTGAATAATGTGTTGAATGTCAGCACATATTCTTCAAATAAAGCCTATTTGAGCCGCACTGGCGGTGTGACTTTGCATGCCGGGAATTATCCAATATTAGCTTACAAACTGACAGTCCCAGTAGGAACTTCAACGGCAATACACAGTGCTGTAAGTAGTATATTGGGCGGCGGTGGAAATGCCTACAGTGCTGTGCTGAACGATAATGTGTACTATTATGACCTTCGAAATGTAGGTTTTATATCTTCAACTGGAACAAAAATGGTTCCACTTGACAGTATTCTTTCTGGTACATATTTTCAGATAAGGATGACGGTTACAAGTTCAACACCTTCACAGTTGTACTGGGTTGGTACGTTTAAATCTGTAAGTGATTTGTCTCAGTTTATTGTTTCGGATGTGAAATCGGTAACTGAATCTGGTATTACTTTTACTTTGCATGGCAATAAACTCCTGTTGAATTCGCTTAATGAACCCATCCAGTTACGGGTTTTCAGTATTGCGGGTCAACTTTTATCACGACAAATAATCAATTCATCAAATACCGAAATTTCACTCCCTCGTAATGGAATTTATATTGTATCTATAAAAGGGAATAATACCAATATTTCACATAAAATCATCGTAAACTAATTATTAAACAATTAAAACATCAATATTATGAAAACAAAAATCTTTACTTTTTTACTCGTTACCTTTGCAGTATTTGCAATTAATACAAAAATATTAGCACAAGTATCAGGCGATTATGTTGCGACAACAGCTGGTAATTATAACACATCTGCCAATTGGTCAATTTCTGATGGTGGAGTTGGTACTTATTCGGGGGTTGCAGCGGCAGCTCCTACTACTGCTGTAAATGTTTGGATTCCTGTTGATAAAGTAATGACTTCAACAGCAGCTGTTAATGCTCAGGATATGCATATTGCAGGTGAACTGAATGTTGGTAATTTCACAGTAACTTTGGGAACTTCTGCTAGTACTTCAGTTGGTAATTTATATATTGTTAGCGGCGGTAAATTACGGTCGTCAAATGCAACTGCCGGTACTGTTAATTCATTAAATATTTTTGGTGCTACCATTCAAGTGAATGGACAACTTGGATCGGCAACCTCAGATATTACTGCCTACGATGCAACTACAAATCCTACCGGTGGAGCAGCATCAGCTTATAATGCCAGTACAAATCCCAATGGCGGTGGAGGCTTTAGAATTTACTGCAAAGCGGTTGCGGCAAGTAATATTACAACTGTAACCGTATCTGGTACAGGAACTATTAATGTAGCCCGTTTTTATGGTTCGGATCAAACTACTGCAGCTGCACCTCAAATAGTGGATGTTGACTTGAATATTAATATATTAAATAACAATTCTGCAGCTACTCAGGCATTTGGAAGCTATGGAAATGCAGGGGGAAGTGACAGAACTATAAACGTTAAAAATGGTAGAATTGTAAAATTTTTAGGTGGAACTCCAAGATCCGCTTTGCATCGTGAAGCCATTTCTGCAGGTGCTTACACAACTGGAAACATTAACTACAATATTTATGGAATTTTAGATATGGGTAAAGCTAGCATTAAACTTGCTACATCAAGTACAACTGGTAATGCAAAAAGCACCTACTTGAATATTAAAAGTGGAGGTACATTGGTATTGGGCGATACGCTGAGATTGATTCCCGGATTAGCTACTGGACAAACATGTGCACTGATTGTTGATGCAGGCTCTACAGTGAAATTCTCTGGTGCAACTACATCAACCATTTTCAAAAATGACTTGGGTGCATTCGCAGCCCCATTCCCTGCTACCTTTGCAAACATTGTATTAGATAACGTAAATGGACAGACTTATCCAACTTCATTTACAGTAAATGAAACCCTTACTTTAACAAATGGCAAATTAATCCTAGGTGCTAATAACCTTACCATTGCAAGTGGTGGTTCCGTTTCGGGAGCATCGGCAAGCAGCTATGTTGTAACAGATGGAGATGGGGCATTGATTCAAGCAGTACCTGCTGCAACAGCCAAATTATTCCCTATAGGAACTTCAACAACAAGTTACGATCCAGTTGCCTTAACACCAGCTTCTGCTACTAATTTCACCGTAAAAGTTGGAACAACACTAACAGGAACAGCACCTTCAGGCATTCAGTATAATGCTAAGGAATGGAATTTAACTCCCCAATCAGTTTCTTCAACCGTTGTTACTTTAACTCCATCGGAAATTACTGCTGCCGGAACATATAACATTATTAGTATTTACAATGTAGACCAATATGTAAATCAACCTGCAGCATTTTCAACAGGATCTTATACTGCAACTTATGATACATTTGGGGCGTTTGTTACCGGAACTACCGATACTCCAACTGCAGTGAAAAATGTAACTTCCAAAGTATATATTTCCGTTTCTAATAACCAGGTTTTCGTTAACGGAACTCAAGCCGGTAATATTGTAAATGTGTTTAATATCAATGGTCAAGAAGTAAAACAACTTATTGCCAATGAGAATCAAACCAGTTTCAATCTAAACTCAGGTATATACTTTATTCTGGTAAATAATAATACATTTAAGGTTGTTTTGTAATTGGCTATCCAGAATTCAACAAAAAAAATAGCAATATTAATTTTCCAGTGTATTTCTTAAATTGAGCTTTATGCCAATTCAAGATTTCTCTGCTTCTGCCTTTATACATCATAATGTAATTATTTTATAATTTATCATGTTAAAAAATACAATAATATGAGAAGAAGTATTTTCTTGATTTTATTATCCTTTTTATTAATAAGTAATGGGTTTTCTATAAACTTAAAATTAGAAAACACTGATTATATACAAGTAATCTTGTATGGACAGTCATTGGGATTAGGTTGGGAATGTCCCCGTGCTATTACTACGGACGCTATAAACGGCAACTATATGGTTGGAAGTAATGTGATAACACTTTACAATGATGGCACTACGGTTTTGAATCCTTTAGTGGCAACAAAATGGAAAAGTGGAGCTGAGCAACCTATTGTAAGTTGTGTTAATCGATTTGCGGATGCATATCGAAATGCGCTTGATGCCAATAAAATGTTTATAGCAATGACAGCTGGTGAGGGTGGACAAACTATCGAGAGGCTCTCGAAAGAATGTACAAACAGTGGATTTTATACCTCTACATTTATCAAAACACTTGATAATACGGTTACTGCAATTAGCGAAAAAACCGTGTCATGCCCTGCAATTTTATATATGCAAGGAGAATACAATGCCACTGTTGGTGGAGCGGCTGGCAAAGGAATGACTCCTGGAACAAACGGAACAACCAGCAAAACTGTGTATAAGCAATTATTGTTGCAGTTAAAAAACAACATGCAATCTGACATTATAGCTAAATATGGGCAGACCGAAAAACCATTATTTTTTATCTATCAAACTAGTGGTAAATATATTACAAGTAAAGATATGCCAATTGTAATGGCACAAATAGAATTTGCCGAAGAAAATGCAGATGTTGTTTTAATGAATCCGCATTATGCATTACCTGATTACACTGGTGGACATTTATCAACTAACGGATACCGCTGGTATGGCGAGTATATGGCAAAATCGCTCATTGATGAGTTGGTGTTGCAAAAAAAATATAAGACCTTGCATTCCAACAAATTCGATATAAGCGGAAATAAAATCACAATTAGTTACGATGTCCCAGTTGCCCCATTGGTGTTTGATACATGGACTACAGCAATGGAAACAAATTATGGATTTGCTTTGTATAAAGATGGAGTAGCACAAACGATAAGTAAAGTTGAAATCATCAATAATTCACAGGTTGAAATCACTTGTAATTCTGCATTAATAGGAACAATTGAGATTGTGTATGCTGGAAATACTACGAATGGAACAGGTAATCTGCGCGACAGTGACGGAGCTTTATCGAAGTATACTTATTTTGATGATTCAGCAGATTCAAAGCAAGCAACTTATTTACCATTGGCTCAGGATGGCTCATCGATGTACGGAAAAAGATATGGTTTGCAAAATTGGTCAGATATGTTTTATCAATCAATTTCAGTTCCAGATACTTCTAGTTCTGTGTTTTCGCAAGCTGCTTTGGGCGATTATGTTTCGACTACTTCAGGAGGATATGACATTGCATCAAATTGGTCAATTTCGAATGGTTCAGGTGGTTACTCAGGTATTGCTTCTTCCGTTCCAACTACAGGTACGAATGTGTGGATTCCTGAGGGTAAGTTTATGACTTCTACTGGCACATTAGCACTAAATGCAAAAGACTTACACATTATGGGAGAACTGAATATTGGAAGTAATATTCCAAGTTTTAATTTAGGTACTACAACTGCTGGAGGTAATTTGTATATTAGTTCTACAGGAAAGTTTCGAAATTCATTTTATAAAGTAGTTACTAATCTTTTCAATTTGTATGTGTATGGCACAACTATCAAAATAGATGGTCAGTTTGGTGCTTTATCTGCTGGCGCTGCCGATGATTTTTTAGCCTACTCTTCAGCTCCAGTGTTGAACACATCTTCACTTACTGGCGGAGGTGCAATCCGACTTTTCTGTCAGGCAGTTGGTTCTGGTGGGGTTCCCGTGACTACAACAATATCTGGTGCAGGTGTATGTAATATAACACGTTTAATAGGAACTAATAGTACTACAGGAAATGCTCCTCAAATTATCAATATTAATATGGATGTAAACCTAATGAACAATGGTTCCGCAGCCGCAGAAGTAGTTTCATTAGGTGGTAATAATGGAGGTAGTGACAGAACGTTGAATATTCTTGCTGGAAGAAAATTTGCCTATGTGGGTGGTGTAGCTACTAGTGGATTACACCGTGGGAGTATTACTGGCAGTACGTATACTTCTGGGAATGTAAATTACAATGTTTACGGTGTGTTAGATATGGGTAAAGGATCAATACACCTTACTACATCATCTAATTCAGGTTACCAAAAAGATACTAAATTAAATGTAATGAGTGGAGGGACATTGGTGGTCGGCAACTCATTAGATCTTTGGCTGGGATTAGCAACTGGTCAAACTTGTGCTTTGGTTATTGCAGACGGAGCTACTGTTAAATTTGGACAATCAAGCTCAACAGCAACTACTTTCTCAAATAGTACAGGCGCTGCTATCGCTCCTTACCCAAGTATATTTACAGATTTTATTGTTGACAATTCGTTTAACCTAACTTATCCTTCTGATTTGTCTGTAAGAGGCAATCTGACTTTGACAACTGGGAATGTTATATTAGGAAATAATAACTTGACTATTTCTGGGAGTATTATGGGAGCTTCATCTTCAAAATATATAGTTACAAATGGTACAGGTAAGTTAATTCAAACTGCATCATCAGCAACGACTACTCTATTCCCGGTTGGAGCTTCAGTTACTAGTTACGATCCTGTAATCATGAATCCGATAGTAGAATCAACTATTTCAGTAAAAGTGTCAACAACTCTTCCAGCTGTTGCTCCATCAGATTACACCTATAATGTCAAGTCGTGGGAGATCACACCAACTACAGCATCTTCTACCATAATTAGTTTAACACCTTCAGAAGCCATTGCTACTATTCGAACTGATGTGATTGGTCGCTGGAGTGCAGGCGCTTATACAAATACGAATGCCATAAAACTGGGTAATTCATATACTGCCACATTCGATAGCTTTTCTCCATTTGTAACTGGTTCAACTAATATGGATACTGGTACAGATAGAAATATTAGCAGTAAAATATATGTTTCAGTAGTGGGTAATCAGGCCACGGTAAACGGTACGCAATTCGGACAATCTATCACAGTTTATAATACTAATGGCCAACAAGTAAAACAAGCGATAGCTACTGGAAATCAATGCACACTTAATTTGAATAAGGGTTTATACCTCATCAAAGTAAATTCTTCAGTTTTAAAGGTTGCATTGTAATTCTACGAATTTAAAACTTTCATTCATCTGGCTATTGGATTTTTTTTCAATAGCCAGATTTTTTTTTTGAGTGCATTAAGTATTTGCACGAAGTAATTCGTATCTAATTAAAAACCAAATTACATTATCAGCTTATCAATAATATAAAATCAATTTTTTTATAAAATAATACGTATGAAAACAAAAATTTTTACTTCACTTTTTATCCTGTTTGCCTTGCTGGGAAATGGAAGCAATGTATTTGGACAGGCAATTGGCGATTACGTTGCGACAACCTCAGGATCTTATGAGACAGCTGCGAATTGGTCAATTTCAAATGGCTCAGGTGGCTATTCAGGTGTTGCCTCCTCAGTTCCAACAACTGCAATCAATGTTTGGATTCCGCAAGGAAAAGTTATGACCACCACTGGGACAGTTGCTTTAAATGCAAAGGACTTACACATTCTGGGTGAGTTAAATATTGGAAGCAATATTGCAAGTTTTAATCTAGGTACAACCTCCGTTGGAGGAAATTTGTATATTAGCTCTACAGGAAAGTTTCGTAATTCATTTTATAAAGTAGTCACCAATCTTTCCAATTTATACGTGTACGGTACAACTATCACAATCGATGGACAGCTGGGTGCTTCATCTGCTAGCTCTGCCGATGACTTTTTAGCTTATTCATCTGCTCCTGTATTAAATACATCTTCTCTTACAGGAGGAGGTGCAATCCGCATTTTTTGCCAGGCAGTTGGTTCTGGGGGTAATGCTGCAACTACAACTCTGTCCGGTTCTGGTGTGTGCAATATAACACGTTTAATAGGAACTAATAGTACTGCAGGAAGTGCTCCTCAAATTATCGACATTGATATAGATATAAACTTAATGAACAATGGGTCTGCAGCAGCAGAAGTATTAACACTTGGTGGTAATAATGGAGGTAGTGACAGAACCTTGAATATCCTTTCAGGAAGAAAGGTTGCTTATGTAGGTGGTATAGCTGCTAGTGGTTTACATCGTGGTACTATTGCTGGGAGTACTTATACATCGGGAAATCTAAATTACAATGTTTACGGCACTCTGGATATGGGGAATGGATCAATTCACCTCACAACTTCATCTAAATCAGGTGTCACAAAAGATGCTAAATTAAATGTAATGAACGGTGGGACATTGGTTGTAGGAAGTTCATTAGATCTTTGGTTAGGATTGGCAACAGGTCAAACTTGTGCTTTGGTGGTAGCTGATGGTGCTACTGTTAAATTTGGACAGTCGAGCGCATCGGCAACTACTTTTTCAAACAATGCAGGTGCTGCCATAGCTTCTTACCCAAGCGTTTTTACAAATTTAATATTAGATAATTCTTACGGCTTAACCTATCCTAGCAATTTGACTATAAATGGCACTTTGACTCTAACAGCAGGAACTTTGACAACTGGAGCAAATACATTGACGCTGATGGGTACAACAACTGGCAGTGGAACAATCGAAACTTCGACTACAGGAACAATTGTATATGGAGGTTTGAGTGCTCAAACTATTTCTAATTTGGCAAGTAATGCTGTAAATAGTTTAACTATTGACAATGCAGCTGGAGTTAACTTAAATGGAAATATTGCAGCTGGAACTCTCACCATAAATGCAAGCAAAATACTGAATGTAAACGCAGGAAAACAACTTACTGTCAGCACTACCATGAGTAATGCAGGTACGTTAAACTTGCGGACAACCACTGATGGTGGCACAGGTAGTTTAACTGCAACTATAATTACACCTTCGACTATTACTCAAACAAGTGGAGTTAGCAATGTAGAGCAATATCTCGGCACGGCTCGCAACTGGTATGTATCGTCGCCAGTAGTAAGTACAGCTTCCACCACAACAGATATGTCGAAATATTTCGAATATGTTGAAGCAGGTACTAACGATCCAACCGGACAGCCAACAAACTCAACAGCTTTCTGGAAAGGTTATACACCTGAAACACTCACTATGACAGCAGGACAAGGATATATTGCTTTGCCAAGTACAACTGGAGTATCGCTTAGTTTTAGTGGCAAATTAAATACTGACGTTGTTTCTGTTCCCATTAGCAGCGCGGGCACACGCTTCAATTTAATTGGTAATCCATATCCTTGTCATATAGCTTGGACTCCAGCTTATGCTACAAGTAAATCAGCTCAAATTGAATCTTCTATTTATATACGTACAAATTCGGGTGGTTCAAATTCGGGAGGTTGGTCGTTTGCAACTTACAATGCAAGTACACAATTGGCTGTTCCAACTCACTCTTTATTAGCAGGTGGTATCATTCCTCCTATGCAAGCATTTTGGGTGAAAGCTGTAGCTTCAGCTGCAAGTCCTTTAGTGCTAACCAGCGACTTAACACGTTCGCACCAAGTATCTAATCCGTTAAAAGCACCTGCACTAAAAAACTCCGAACATCAATTGGTTCGTTTGGAAGTGTCAAATGGCACGCGCACCGACGAAACCTTGTTGTTGTTCGATGCCAATGCCACCGATGGTTACGATGCGTATGATTCCCCAAAATACATGGAGGCAAACTCTGAAGTACAGATTTATACAACAATTGAATCACAGAAATTGGTTATGAATGGAATGAAAAACCTCCCTTTAGATAAAGAAATAAGTTTAGGCTTTATCCCCGGTAATGCCACTTCGTTTAGCATCAAAGCGAACGAAATAAGCAATTTACCTTCGGATGTGAAAGTGATATTGAAAGACAATGTTACAATGGCCGAAACAGACTTGACAGATGGTAGTGCTTCATATCAATTTAGCCCCGAAACGACAAGTTCTGATCGCTTCAGCGTCATTTTCCGATCGCCGGGTGCAGTTACTGGATTGAATAATAATAACGACAAGAGCACAATGGTTTATTGGAATAACAATCAGGGACTTACTTTAAGAACTAATGATGAAAAATTAATTGGGTCAACCGTATCGGTTTACAATGCTGTGGGTCAACAATTACTCAGCAAAACAATTACTGGTACATCCATGAATATCGACTTCCATTACACACCGAATGTTTATATTGTAAAAGTAAATAATGTAAGCACGAAAGTAATCGTGAAATAATTCATAATTTATAATTAAAGAAGATATGACAACAAATATAGATAACATTAAAAGAATATACCAGTCTCCGGCGATAGAATGTATCAAGTTAGACAATGAAATTTCGTTGGCACTTGAATCAACACCACCTGAAGGTCCTGGTGAAACAGGGTATAATTTACAGGAGCATTTCAATAATGATCCATTTTCAGGAAATAAGGTCTAGAAAATTTCAAATTAGCACTGACTTCATCAAAAACGGTATCGCACCTCGTACTGCATAATGAAAATATTGAATTTATATATAAACAGAGTTGACTCTATAGAATCAACTCTGTTTATTTAATATTTTAATATCGTATATTTGTCTAAGTGTTTTTGCTTTTTAATCGTACTATTTAATATAATCACTTCTTGACAGTATGAACGAAGTGTGGAGCCTAAAGTTCAGTAAACGAATCCAATTATTAGTGTATTTATATCTTTAAAACAAAAAATCAAACTCAATATTAAAATAATTTACATGATCATGAAAAAACATTTTTGGCTTATAATCTTTTTGTTAAACATATTTAGCTTAGTCTCAGCAAGTACATGGAAACTTTATTTGAATTTACCTAATCAGAAGAAAATATTGATAGAGAAATTTGAATTGAACAAAATAAAGGATTTTTCAATCACGAAACATACAAATCAGTGTAAAGTAACTTTTAGTATTAAAAAAGTCGAAAGTTATTGGACCTATGTTGCCGAGGTGAGTTCAGACAACTCCAATGTGAATTGTTTTTTAAGTTTGTCGAATGAATACGGAAAAAATTTAACTCCATACAATTTCAATGGAGAAGTGAAAAAATCTTCAGTTTACCGACAAAGTCCTCATGAACCAGACGATCACGAGATGACTGGACTTTTATTACAACCTGTACCAATGGTTGGTCTTTTCAAAAATGGAAACTTTGAAATAGCCATTTGTAATAGTCCAGTTTATTTTGATAATTTTACCACTCAAACCTTTGATTTGAAAAAGAAAGTTACCACACTATCCTCAGGCGATGTAGGTGGAGTTTATGCGAATAATGGGAAACTTGAATTCCTAGATTCACTAAAAAGAAAGGGAATAAAGAAATATAGTATTGAGCCTCATTATTTTTCTGTCAGCAAAAACAAAAGCCATCGAATGGAAGGTATTTTCATTCAGTTTAAAGGAAATGAATCAGGCAAAATGAGAGAAACTGTAAATGAATTTATCAGTAAACATTGGTCTAAAGGTGAGATTACTGATTTGTTTGGTTCATCTGTTTTTAGTACAGCTTATATGAATTTGAGAGTCAACGAAACAGGTAGAAGTAAATACTGGGTAATTCCAGCCGCTGAATATGCCAATAAGCAGTATTCCCGTGATGCATTTTGGATTTCGATGATTCTACCAAAAGAATTTTCAATGTCTTGTTATGAAAATGAAGCTTCATATAACACCAAATTTACTGGAGCTGAACGCCAACTTTTCACACTGGTTTGGGCATATCGCAATTACAAGAATGGTATGCTCATTGATACTGTAATTGTCAGAAAACTTCTGACAATTGTGGAAAAGCAAGCTCCTTTAGGTTATTATTCTGGCTTTGGTCCTTCACGTAAACCAGGTTGTTGGCAGGGTTGGGCTGATAATGTGGCTTTTGACGAAAGTGATGCAATTTCAAACAATCAGGGCTTGTACGTGACAGCACTTTTGTGTGCCGAGAGAATGGGAGTTAAACCCAAAGTATCTATTCAACAAGCACTTAAAAATTATCAGGATTTGTTTAATCCTTTGATTAAAGGTTTTGGAATGAGTCATGAAAGAAATTCTATTTTATGTGTAGATGCTTTGATGGGCGATTTGTTGGCACAAGTGTATTTAGGGGAACGATTGCTAACTAAAGAATCGGTGTTGGCTCATTATGAAACAATGAAAAAGTTTGCTAAAACCAAGTTTGGATTTAAGACTTTCTGCAATACCGATGGGTCTTATCTGACACCTGCACAGTACAATTCGAAAAAATACACAGCTGCAGCCGAAATTGAAGATGGTAAATATCAATTTGGTGGCTCATGGTATCTGTATGATATGCAAATGTTAATAGATGCTTATTTGGCAGGTGCGAAAGATGCAGAAGATTTAATGATCTGGCGAACGAAACTTGAATTTGAATTAGGAAATACTACCCATGAATATATTAATACTAAAACTGGATTACCGTACAAACAAAATATGGGATGGAACGCAGGAGTATATGGGATATGGAAAGAGTTAATCTCACAAGGGAAGGCTTCTAATCACTTTTTTGATGAAATATCTAAATTAAACAGAAATACTCAATACAAATAACTAATATCTAATTACCATGCAAAAAACATCTTCAAAACTTTTATTTTTAGTAGTATTACTGCTCACTTCTACATTTGCCAATTCGCAAGACTGGGCTAACCTGAAGCGCTATCAAGCTGAAAATGCTTTGTTAGCAGCTCCTACAAAGAGTGAAAAAAGAGTTGTCTTTATGGGGAATTCAATAACACAAGGTTGGAAAGAAAAAAATCCTGCTTTTTTCACTATAAATCCATATATCTGTCGTGGCATAGGTGGTCAAACATCTCCACAAATGCTGATTCGTTTCAAGCAAGATGTAGTTGCACTTCACCCATCTGTAGTAGTTATTTTAGCTGGAACAAATGACATAGCAGGAAATTCAGGACCTTCGACTTTAGAAATGATAATGGACAACCTGAGTTCGATGGCAGAAATTGCGTTAGCCAATAAAATTAAGGTTGTTTTGTGTTCAGTTTTACCAGCATACGACTATCCTTGGCGTAAGGGGCTGGAGCCAAATGTTCGTATTCCAAAGTTGAATGATTTGATAAAGAACTATTGTGATAAGCATAAATTGGTATATGTAGATTACTTCTCAGCGATGAACGATGGAAATAATGGATTGAGAACAGAGCTTACAACCGATGGAGTTCATTGTACTATCGAAGGCTATACAATTATGGAATCTTTAGTAAAATCGTCGATAGAGAAAGCTTTGAAAAAAAGAAAATAAGTTATGTTTTTAATACTATGAAAAATATTAAATTATTCTATTTCACTGGCCTGCTGTTAATTGGCATACAAGCTTCATCCCAAACCATTATCCAACAAACGGTCAATAAACTCACATCACCCGATGGAGCTTATCAGTTTACTTTCTTCCAAAAGCAAATTACTGAAGGCAACAAGCAAATGTATTATACGCTTTCGTATAAAGGGAAAACAGTAGTGGAAGAATCCGAATTGGGCATTTTAATCGAGAATCAAACTTTTGAATCGGCTTTAGCTGTTCCTAACGACACCTGCAAAATTTGGGGCGAAAACTTGAATTTCACAGGTATTGAAACAAGTTTTTTCAATCAATCATGGAAACCTGTTTATGGCGAACATGATTCAATTAGGAATCATTACAATGAGTTGACAATCAAATTCCAAAAAGGAGACAAAGAAGTTGCAAAACTTGAAAACGGCTACAACAAAAATAAAAGTTATTTTATGAATGTAATTGTTCGTGCTTTCAACGAAGGTGTGGCGGTTCGTTATCATTTTCCAGAACCAAGCAACGGTTTGTTTTTGCACATTATTGGAGAACAAACACAGTTTACAATGCCTGCCGGAACCTTGGCATATTATGAGCAGTGGGCACAAGGTTCTTATTCGTTGTTGCCTCTAAAAGGCTGGACAGGCGAAAGTGAACGTCCATTGACCATGAAACTAATGAATGGCTTAATTGTGGCTATTGCTGAGGCACAATTGACCGATTATGCTCGTATGAAATTCAGTCTGAATGCAACTAAACCAAATACTTTGCAAGCCACAATTTATAGTAGTGTAGATGTAATTCCGGCTTACTCAACGCCTTGGCGTGTGATTATGGCAGCCGAAAAAGCAATTGATTTAATTGCAAACAAGGAAATCATTTTAAATTTGAATCCTGCTAATCAATTGAAAGATGTTTCGTGGATTAAGCCGGGTAAAGTGATCCGTATTAGTAAAGTTACTCAGGCTAGTGCAAAGGAGTATGTCGATTTTGCTGCTGAGCGTGGTTTGCAATATGTTCATATAGATGCAGGTTGGTATGGTTCGGAAATAAAAATGAGTTCAGATGCTACAAAAGTAATTGAAACAAAAGATATTAATATTCCTGAGTTAACCGCTTATGCTGCATCAAAAGGCATTGGACTTTGGGTATATGTCAATCAACGGGCATTAATTCAGCAACTTGATTCTATTTTACCGCTTTACAAAAAATGGGGAATTAAAGGAATAAAATTCGGTTTTGTACAAGTCGGAAATCAACGTTGGACAACCTGGATGCACGAAACGGTAAAAAAATGTGCAGATTACAATTTGATGGTAGATATTCACGACGAATATCGCCCCACTGGCTTCAGTAGAACTTATCCTAATTTAATGACTCAGGAAGGTGTTCGTGGAAATGAGGAGTTTCCCGATGCCGATCATAATACAATTCTACCTTTTACTCGATTTCTGGCCGGACCAGCCGATTACACCATTTGTTATTACGATAACAGAGTGAAAAATACACATGCACATCAATTAGCATTATCGGTTGTTTATTATAGTCCGATACAGTTTTTGTATTGGTACGACCAACCTACAGCTTATAAAGGCGAACCAGAAATTGATTTTTTTGATAAAGTAAAAACCGTTTGGGATGATACAAAAGTGCTCAATGGTGAAGTTGGAGAATATATTACCGTGGCTCGTCGGACAGGTGATGAATGGTTTGTGGGTGCAATAACAAATACACAAGCTCGTAAAATAATAGTTCCGACCAACTTTCTTGAAAAAGGAAGGAAATATATGGTGAAAGCATTTTTGGATGATGATAATGTTGACACTAAAACGAAGGTAAGTGTTAGTTTAATCATAATTAAAGCGGGTAAGGATCTTTCTTTTGATGTAAAAGCTGGTGGAGGATTAGCTTTATTTATAACCGAAATAAAGAAGTAATAATAAGTTTCACTAAATTGATATAATTTCAATATTTTTTACGAAGCGGATTAGGTGAAAACCTAATCCGCTTCGTATTATATAAGTCAGAGCATCTATAAAATTTGTATCTTGAGGTTGTCAAATCTACGATATTGAATGTAGGAAGATTTTATTCGGGTTTAAAATAGTTTAAATATCAAAATGAAAAAAAGTAAATAGTATTATGGCTTCAAAAAAACAAACCATGGCAGTATTGCCGGTTCTTTTCGGATTTTTCGTAATGGGTTTTTGCGACATTGTCGGCATTTCGTCCGATTATGCGCAAGATGCCTTCGGTTGGTCAAACACTATGACTGGATTCGTGCCGTCTATGGTTTTTGTATGGTTTCTATTTCTCGGCATACCAGTTGGGATAATGATGAATAAATGGGGGCGCAAAAACACTGTATTGTTGAGCATGGTAGTAACTATTGTGGGTATGATTATTCCGCTCATTAACTACAACAGCGTGACAACAATGGCAGCTTATGCTTTATTAGGAATTGGAAATGCCATACTTCAGGTTTCGCTTAATCCATTGTTGAACAATGTACTTACCGATAAAAAATTACTTACAAGCAGTTTGACGGCCGGTCAAGTGGTAAAAGCGGTTTCTTCGTTGGTCGGTCCACAAATTGTATTGTTAGCTGTCAATTATTTTGGTAAAGGTAATACCGGATTGTGGTATTATAGCTTCCCAATTCTTGGTGCTATCACTTTAATTTCAGGTTTATGGTTGTTGTTAACACCTATTCCTCGCGAAGAAAAGGAAACCACAACAGGTTCATCTTTTTCTGATACAATATCATTATTGAAAGATAGGAAAATATTACTTTTATTTTTAGGAATTTTCTTCGTTGTAGGAGTCGATGTAGCAACAAATTTTATCAGTTCTAAATTGATGATGACTCGTTTTGGTTGGGATAAATCACAAGCAGGTATTGCACCGCAAATCTATTTCTTTAGTCGTACAGTAGGTGCACTTTTAGGAGCATTTTTAATGACTAAAATTGCTGAAATGAAGTATTTTAAAATAAATATACTTACTGCAATATTAGTATTACTTGTATTGACATTTGTTGAAAATCAAACAATTAATCTTATTTCGATTGGGGCAATTGGATTTTTAGCTTCCTGTATTTTTCCAATTATATATTCAATGGCTGTCCAAACTCGCCCCGAAAAAGCAAATCAGATTTCAGGATTAATGATTACTGCCGTTGCAGGTGGTGGTGCTGTAACCCCAATTATTGGTATTGCAACTGATTCAGTAGGTATAGTTGGTGGTGTATTTGTAATATTAGTATGTGTATTGTATTTAACTTATTGTGCTTTCGGTGTAAAAGTTGAAAAAGTTTAATAGAATTGAGTATGAAAAAAATAATCTTAGGGTTAATTGTATTAACCATCGTTTCTTGTTCGGGTAGAGATAATTCGAAGTTAGCTGATGATGCCCTGAAATATTGCGCAACACAAACCGAACGTTCTTTGTCGGAATTGAAGGGTGATTCAGCCATTGATTACAGTATGATGCCAAGAAAGGTTCTTACAAATGAGAATAAGTGGAATTGTAAAAAAGTGGCAAAGGAAGAATGGACAGGTGGATTCTGGCCTGGAGTACTTTGGTACGATTATGAATTCACACAAAACCCGGAAATAAAAAGTGAAGCTAAAAAGTTTACTGCATCACTTGGTTTTCTCTCAAAAATACCAGCTTACGATCACGACTTAGGATTCTTGATTTTTTGCAGTTATGGAAACGGATATCGCTTAACGGGTAATCCAGCTTACAAACAAATTATACTTGATACGGCTGATTCACTTGCCACATTATTTAATCCTAAAGTAGGAACAATACTTTCATGGCCGCGAGAAGTTAAAGGTAAAGGATGGCCACACAATACCATTATCGACAATATGATAAACCTCGAAATGTTGTTTTGGGCTGCAAAAAATGGTGAAAATAAAAAGTTGTACGATATTGCTGTCTCACATGCTAATGTTACAATGAAAAATCAATTTAAATCGGATTATTCTTGTTATCATGTGGCAATTTACGATACAATAACCGGTAAGTTTATCAAAGGCGTTACCCATCAGGGCTATTCCGATAAATCCATGTGGGCACGTGGACAATCGTGGGCAATATATGGATATACTGTTTGCTATCGTGAAACAAAAGATCCAAAATACTTAGAGTTTGTTCAACATGTAACAGATGCGTATTTGAAGAACTTACCTGGAGACCTTATTCCTTATTGGGATTTCAATGCACCCGATATACCCAACGCACCACGTGATGCATCGGCAGCAGCCGTTACAGCTTCAGCTTTGCTTGAATTATCAACTTATCTGAAAAATGAAAAAGGTGAAAAATACAGACAATTGGCTACTTCCATGTTGGAAAATTTAAACAAATCCTATCGGAGTGGCTCTCAAAATCCTTCATTCTTACTACATTCTACAGGTCATTATCCAGCAGGTTCTGAAATTGACGCATCCATCATTTATGCTGATTACTATTATATTGAAGCGTTATTGAGATTAAAGAAATTAAATGAAGATAAACTACTTTTTTAGTGGGTTTCTAATGTATTTAAAGAAAAAATAGATTTTGGAAAACGCAAATTATATCCCTTTAAATTTAACCCAATTTTAAAAAGTAAGATTTGGGGTGGAGATAAACTAAATAAGTTGTTTCATTAGTGGACACTAATGATTTAAACTAATATTCGATTTCTTGGCTGACGGCAAATTAACAGAAATGAATATAACCTAATTATGTATAATCGCCACACAAAATCAACGCTTTGCCCAGCTCCCCGAAGAATAAGCCCCTTACGGGAGAGTGGTAAGAATAGTTTCAATTCAACTTAGTCATACAAAACAAACTTTCAGCGGATTGGATTTAAAACACATTGATGTAAGTCAATTGAATACGTTTGGAGATGATTTTAAGAAGATTGCTTTAAGAAGTACTGAAATTAAACTCCCTCGAAAATACTTCCTGCCACTTGCAGCAAAAGTACTAAACCGGAATTTTAATCTGAAAGAAGTAGATGAATATAAAAAAATGCAGACACAACTGAAACTAAACGAATTTAAAAATCTGATTGACAATTATACAGACAAATATATTCGTGAACAGGATTTAGGTGAAACTGCTTATGCGTTTTTTAATGTACTTACCGATTATGCCAGCAACAATGATAAATTGCAAGCAGGAGCAATAAATGGCTTACAAGCTAAGTTTGGTCAATGGCTAAATATAATCGGTGCTGAGTATGCAAAACCAAAATTCAGTTGGCAAGAAGAGATTAAAGGGTTTAATGATTTATTAGTTTTATCTTTGGCAATGAATGCTGAAAAAACATTGTTTGATTAAATTATGACAAACAAACAAGATTCAAAATGAAATTTATTTATAACTTTGAAGTTCAAAATAACGACAATGGAAAAACAACAGAACCCTTATTACCCCTATCTGAACCAATTTCACAAGGAAAGTACGGAACGTTGCTAGAAGGAACTCGAAGAACAGAAGAAATTAAAGCCGAACTAACACGAAGAAGCCAAGAAAATGTTCGAGATGCACGAAAGGATAGCCAAGAAATATCCAAACGGGAACGGATAAAATAATTGCTAACTTTCAACCACAAAACAACAGAAATGGAAAAAGAACAAAAACCCGATTGGATAACACCCGAACAATGGAAAATAAAGCCAAACGCTTATCACTGGAAACAATCGCAAGAAACGATGGAGTCCAGAAAACAATTGCAGAATCAACCTCAGCAATCCATTACGGAAATAATTCAGCACCAAAGACAGATGTTAGTCAACGCTGGAATAAGCACAACGGACTTCGACAACTTGCAGAAAGAGCAGTAGCCAATGGCGTATGGATTGTTGACATAAAGGTTTTGACAATTGGCGGAATAATAATAAACAGGGGAACTGAAAACACTGTCTATCTGTCAAAGGATGGGGTAAACGTGATTAAATTAAATAATTTCTTTTTCCTAAATGAAGACGATACCCAATTTGAATACGTCAGAGATCTAAACTACTTCTTCAACAGAATAATTGTTCACAGCTTACTATTCCCTGAAGTTGCTTATAAAGTGATTGGATTTACTAACAATAAAAATGGGGAGGTATGTGTTGTTATGGAGCAACCATTCATCCCAAAAGCAGAATATCCAACCTTTGATGAGATTGATACAGAATTAGAAAAAAGAGACTTTCATAAATTAATTTTAGGCGAAGGAGTAAACAAAGGGTTTGTCGGATACGCTGATGGCAATTATGAACTTACCGATGCTAAACCTCAAAATGTGCTGATTGACCAAAATGGCAAGTGGCATTTTATTGATTTGGATATAAGCCATGAATGTAAATCTCAAAGTATGCGATAACAATAAGCATTACAAAAAATAGAATCAACTAAGATCGGATCAAATCAATTCGGTGTATTTTTGTTATCGAAAATGTGATTGCGGGACAATAGCGGGACAAAACTCTAAAGCAAAAACACCAACAATCTATATTTCAGATTATTAGTGTTTTAGAAGGTGGTACCACCAGGAATCGAACCGGGGACACAAGGATTTTCAGTCCTTTGCTCTACCAACTGAGCTATGGTACCATTTTCGCTTAGCGGGTGCAAATATACGGCTTTTTTTTAT
>JBBRHJ010000034.1:0-19652 GCA_038222885.1 Bacteroidales bacterium
CGGGGATTTGAGAAAACCGCTGATGAACGAAAAAAGGAATGTAAATATCTAAATTTAATAGATATACAAAAAAACAATGGGAAATATTGTAGCAATTGTAGGTCGACCCAATGTAGGGAAATCGACATTATTTAACAGGCTTACGAAAAGTCGTAGAGCCATAGTAAACGAAGAAGCCGGAACAACACGCGACCGTCAATATGGTAAAAGCGAGTGGAATGGTCGTGAATTTTCGGTGATTGACACTGGAGGTTGGGTCGTAAATTCGTCCGATATTTTTGAGGGTGAGATTAAAAAACATGTGGTTTTAGCCATTGAAGAAGCTGATATTATCATCTTTATGGTTGATATTCAGAATGGAATCACTGATTACGACTTAGAGGTAGCTCAGATATTACGTGGTATTAAAAAGCCACTTTTATTAGTTTCAAACAAAGCCGATACGCACGAATGGCAATATAATGCTGCTGAGTTTTATAAACTTGGTTTAGGTGAACCAATAGTTATGTCAGCCATCAATGGTTTGGGTTCTGGTGATTTTTTGGACACTTTACTTACGCACTTCAAATCGGAATACTCAGAAGAATTAGAGGAAGAATTACCGAGATTTGCAGTTGTAGGTCGTCCGAACGCTGGTAAATCGTCGATTATCAACGCCTTTATTGGCGAAGAAAGAACTATTGTAACGGATATTCCAGGCACAACCCGCGATGCAATTTATTCACGATTCAATAAATTTGGACACGATTTCTATTTGGTTGATACTGCTGGGATTCGGAAAAAGGCCAAAGTAAATGAGGATTTGGAGTATTATTCAGTGGTACGTTCTATTCGTTCTATTGAAAATTCGGATGTTTGTATTCTGATGATAGATGCCACGCGTGGCTTGGAAGCTCAGGATTTAAATATATTTTCATTGATACAGAAAAATAAAAAAGGACTGGTAGTTTGTGTAAACAAATGGGATTTGATTGAAAACAAGGAAACGAATGACATAAAGGAAATAGAAAAATCTATTCGTGAACGTTTAGCACCATTTGCCGATTTTCCAATTATTTTCACATCGGTAACTCACAAACAACGTATTTTGAAAGTTATCGACATGGCAGTACAAGTCTATGAAAATAAATTCAGAAAAGTTCCTACGTCCCAATTAAATGAATATATGTTGCCGGCTATCGAAAAATACCCGCCACCTGCCCTTAAAGGTAAATTCATCAAAATCAAGTATGTAACTCAGTTGCCAAATACTTATGTACCAACATTTGTATTTTTTGCCAATCTGCCACAATATGTAAAAGAGCCTTATAAGCGATTCTTAGAAAATAAAATTCGTGCTAAATACGAGTTTACAGGAACACCAATTCAGATTTTCATTCGTCAAAAATAATATTCTCACTAAAAGAAACAGCATTCAAGAATTTGGATGCTGTTTTTTTATATGGAATTTAAAAGTTCAAGAAATGCTTTAATAACAACAATTAGCAAAGTAATTTGTATAGTTTAAATTCAAAAAGACTTATCTTTGCATTTCACAAAATAAATTAAATTAAAAAACCATTTGTAAGGTTCAAAAAACATGATTAAAGTAACATTTCCCGATGGTTCGGTACGAGAATTTCCGAAAGGAATTACCGGATTACAATTGGCTGAAAGTATCAGCTCACGCTTAGCACAAGAGGTGCTAGCAATTTCCGTAAATGATGAAGTTCGCGATTTATCACGTCCCATTACTGAAGATGCAAGTATCAAGTTGCACAAATGGGAAGATGAAGAAGCCAAACACGCCTATTGGCATTCGTCAGCTCACCTTATGGCCGAAGCCCTTCAAGAGTTGTATCCAGGCATGAAATTCGGTATAGGTCCAGCTATCGAAAACGGGTTTTACTATGATGTTGATCCAGGTGAAGCAACGATCAAGGAAGCTGATTTGGCCGCTATCGAAGCTAAAATGATGGAATTGGCTGCTCGCAAAGAGCCAATTGTTCGTGCAGACATCAGCAAAGCCGAAGCTTTGAAGAAATTTGAGGACAAAGGCGATGAATATAAAGTTGAATTGATAACTGATTTAACCGATGGAACGATTACGTTGTACTCACAAGGTAACTTTACCGATCTTTGCCGTGGGCCACACTTACCAGATACAGGAGCAATCAAGGCTATCAAGGTGTTAAGTGTTGCAGGTGCATATTGGCGCGGTGACGAAAAACGTAAAATGCTTACTCGTATTTACGGAATTTCATTTCCAAAAAAGAAAATGCTCGATGAGTATTTAGTTTTATTGGAAGAAGCTAAAAAACGTGATCACCGCAAAATTGGTAAAGAATTAGAATTGTTTACTTTCTCCGAAATGGTTGGAAAAGGGTTACCGCTTTGGTTGCCACGCGGAACAGCTTTACGCTTACGTTTAGAAGATTTTTTGAAAAAGATTCAACGCCGTTTCGATTACGATCAAGTAATGACTCCGCATATTGGTAACAAGCAATTATATGTTACTTCTGGACATTATGAAAAATATGGTAAAGATTCATTTCAACCAATACATACGCCCGAAGAGGGCGAAGAGTATTTGTTGAAACCAATGAACTGTCCTCACCATTGTGAAATTTATAAATTCAAACCACGCTCATACAAGGATCTTCCAGTCCGTATGGCTGAATTTGGTACAGTTTATCGATACGAACAAAGTGGTGAATTGCATGGCTTAACCCGTGTAAGAAGTTTTACGCAAGATGATGCCCATATTTTTTGTCGTCCAGATCAGGTGAAAGAAGAGTTTTTGAAAGTAATCGATATTATTTTCATCATTTTCAATGCATTAGATTTTAAAAACTTTGAGGCTCAAATTTCACTTCGCGACCCGAATAATAAAGAAAAATACATTGGTTCTGACGAAAATTGGGAAAAAGCAGAAAATGCTATTGTTGAAGTATGTAAGGAAAAAGGGCTGAAAGCCAAAGTTGAATTGGGTGAAGCTGCTTTTTATGGTCCAAAATTGGACTTTATGGTAAAAGATGCTTTGGGTCGTAGATGGCAATTAGGAACTATTCAAGTTGACTATAACTTACCAGAACGTTTCGAGTTGGAATATACTGGCGACGACAATGCAAAACACCGTCCGGTAATGATTCACCGTGCACCATTTGGTTCAATGGAACGCTTTGTGGCTGTATTGATTGAGCATACTGCTGGTAAATTCCCATTGTGGCTTACACCAGATCAAGTAGTTATTTTGCCAATCAGCGAAAAATTCAACGATTATGCTTTTGCAGTAGCTAAAACGCTAAATTCGCAAGAAATCAGAGTTACAGTGGATGACAGAAACGAGAAAATTGGTCGTAAAATTCGTGACAATGAATTAAAACGCATTCCGTTTATGTTGATTGTAGGCGAAAAAGAAGCTGAAAACAATGAAGTTGCTGTCCGTAAACAAGGCGAAGGCGACAAAGGCAGCATGAAAGTTAATGATTTTGCTAATATGATTAACGACGAAGTGAATGCATTGATGAACAAATATTAAAAGCCCCCTAAATCCCCAGAAGTGGGAACTTAAAAAAACGCAAATCAGAAGTCTGATTTGCGTTTTTTATTAAAGTAGTGCTTTTAGATCCTCGTGAATCATTACTATTTGCTCATACCCTTCAAATACAATCACTCTTTCCAATTCTCTTTTATAAGGAATTTTATTTGCAAATAAACCTTTAATCTCGTCTTTATTAGCACCTAATCGTAATTTTTCTTGTTGAAGCAATTTTTCATTTACTATTTCACCAATTTTCGCTATCAAATCAAATAAATTATGTCCTCGAACAAAAAGATATACATTGTCTGCATTTACTCCCAACGTATTGAAATATGCTTTTTCTGATTCGATGTCAATATCAGGGTATTGAACTTTCAACGATTTGATTTTCATATTACACCGATTTTCTAACTCAACAATCATAGCGTTGCCATTGTTGGTAACATCATAGTCTGGAATAACTTGCAATAAATGAATTATCCGATTGAATTCATCTTTACTAAAACTTTTCACATCGCCGTTTCGTAGAAAATACAAATGCCAAATAAATGCTTCGAATACTGTATTTGAATAGGCGAAGAGAAATCTCTCGAAATCGAAAATGCGACTAACTATTCTTGTACATCTTTCCGAAATTTCATTTAATTTTGGTGCGTAGCAAAGATGGTTCTCTATTGAATAAGTATACGTTTGATAGATGTGATTTGAAGCATTAATTTTGGATTCTTGCAATAAATATCTGTAATCACTATCGATGCAGATAAAAAATCGGTTGCTTAGAAAATCTTTATATTTCAGGCATTGTTCGCAACCAGTTGTTTCATTACCAGTAGGAGACAATGAGTAGTAAACAAAATTAAATTTTTGTTTCGGCAAAAAATGATTGAAAGTTTTCTCCCAAAAGACAGCATCGTCAAAGTCTTCAACATGAACACTTGCAGTACATTTTAAAAGAATAGACTCACCGGCATAATAATTTGCCAAATACTCATAATGTTTATTTTCAGGAATAGTTGGTGTCATAAGCTAATCGACAAAAAGTTTTTCCATAAAAGTAACTTTATCCCCCCAACCTTTGCCAAAAATACTTGGTGAGTGAGTGGCAATAATTAATTGACAATTTGGATTGAGTGTGCGGATTGTTTCAATAAGGCTTTGTTGCCAGCTAATATGTAGTGATATTTCAGGTTCATCCATTAACAATACATAAGGTTTTTCGTCCATTAGAAACACTTTGAAGAGTATCAATAGGAGTTGTTTCTCGCCAGAGGATAGTTGATCTAATTGTATTGTGCCAGTTTCAGTTCGGAAAACGATATTATTCGTATCATCAATATCAATAGTTTTGTGTGTATTCGAAAATAAATTGTTGATTTTTTCAAACAATATATTAATACGATTAGTAACATAAACAGCTTTTTCTTGAGAAGTAGTAGCACTCAATCGGTAATCGTTGAAAGAATTAGTGCCGGTTTGGAGAATCAGATTACGAAGTTCAAGCATTAATGGACTTTCGTCTGCTTTTAATTTCGACTTATTTACTGGTACATCAAAAGTACTAATTGCTTCAAATTCAAATTCGTTTTCGAAATTTGATACGAAAAATCCACTGTTTTGAAAATCTATAAAAAAATTGTTTTTACCCAAATTATCTGTATAGGAAAGTCCATTTAATTCGGCATTAGATATACCTAATTTTTGAAGAGGCTTTTTATCAACTAACAAAAGTGCATGTATCACTTTAAGAAGAGAAGATTTTCCACTTCCATTAATTCCCACCAAAATATTGACATCTGGGTTTATATTATCCCAAATAATATTGTGTTTTCCCCAAAGTTTTCTTATTTCAATGCGACTAATGTAACTTGTATTCATTTAGCTTTATATTTTGTTAATGCAAAGATATTTATTTTTTTCGAATTGTAAATTTTTATTCAGTAGATTAAAAATAATTGAGAATGAAATATCAATGTATGAATTTTACTCTTTATTGTCCGGTTCAAAAAACAGCCATTGAACAGTAGGGAAAGCTTCACGAAGTGCTTTTTCAATTTGATTGATATTAGTTATCATTTCATCGGCAGTATTTACATTCGCCATTTTGGCTTTTACCGAAACCATGATTTTTGGTCCTAATTGTAAGGTTATCAAATGGTAAAGCTTTTCTACTTCGGGTCTGGATTCAATAAAATTTTGAATTTCAGTGCGAATTAGATAATCAGCACTTTGCCCTATCAAAAGGCTCTTCACTTTTGCTGCTAAAAAAAATGAAACTATTACCAATAAAACACCAATGCCAATACTTCCGATGGCGTCGAATATTGGATTGCCAGTAATTACTGATAAAACTACTGCCAACGAGGCAAATAACAAACCTAACAAGGCAGCTACATCTTCGCCAAGAATAACTACTAATTCACTTTGACGTGTATTTTTCACCCACGACCAAAGACTTTCACCATGTCGTAGTTTATTAATTTGAGTAATACATCCATATAAAGAAGCGGCTTCGAGCAACATACTTACCGATAAAACAATAATTGCTAACATCGGACTGTTGAGCGTTTCGTCGCTATTTAGTTTATGAATTCCTTCGTAAATAGAAAACAATCCGCCCATACTGAAAAGCATCAATGCCACTATAAAAGACCAGAAATAAATGGCTTTCCCGTGCCCCAAGGGATGCTCGATATCCGATGGTTTTTTGGAAGAACTTAGTCCTAAAAACAAAAGTAACTGATTGCCACAATCGGCAAATGAGTGAATTGATTCAGCAAGCATAGCTCCAGAACCGGTGTAAATAGCTGCTATTGTTTTGGTTATGGCTATTCCAAAATTAGCTGATAATGCAAAAATGATTGATTTTACTGATGCGTCTTGATGTGACATATAACTGAATAACAGATAATTAAATTAATTTTTTAAGAACATTTACTATTTCACTCTACTCGTTAGTGCATCGCGAATCATTTTGCGAATTTCAAGTTGTTTGTTATCAATTTCACGTCGGGCAGCTGGTCGATATAAGTTTGCAAATCGAGGCTTGACCAGAGAATATTTCATTTTGTCAAGCGTACCTTTAACATCGACGCCCAATTTGAATGGCAAAGGACTGTCAGTTACCGAAATATGGTAATCGAAAGTCATATCTAAATTATGTCGACCCGCAACAACAGCTTTATACTTATCCATCACAATCATGAAAGGATAAATATCTACTTCATTTCGGAAAATAGTAAATTCGGCAGAAAGGCTATCTACTTTATTTACAGTCTTTTTGTTAAAGCGAAGGGTTTTAGCGATTTCAGAAAAAGTTTCGCCATCCATCAGTACTAAATTTTGACCTTTTATGGATGAAACTCCGCGTAAAGTTGACTTCTTTAAGTTATAAAGTGAGTCGACATAAGTTTCCACTGCAATGTGAAATTCACCTTTTCCGCCAAACGACCGCAACATAGGCATAATACTATCAACATCAGGAATCATTTTAAGCAATTCACTGATTTCCATATCCAGAATATGATAATCAAGTCCTATAAATATATGATTTTTGCGTGGAGTGCGATACATGGCGGTGAGTTGCATTTTAGCTGCCGATGTATTAAATCGCACATCTTCCAAAACCAATAATCCATCTTTTACATACACATTTCCCAACAAATGTTGAGCAGAATCAAATCCAAGCAACACTTCGTTAATACTTGCATTTAATTTCAGATCCATGCCTTTTGGAACCATGTAGGGACCAGATGATTTCTCAGCAATTTGTTCTGTTTTGCTGTTAGAATTGGCTTCTTCGATTTTCATTATTGAGTCTTGCTCGCCAAATCCATTGCTAAGCTGCATCAAACGTTGCACATCTGTTGTGTTTGATTTAAAAGTAAAATCGCCCATCAAAAGACCCTCATTACGAAAGTATTGATTCACATTCCAAAGTTTACCTGTGAGATCAAAGTCTGAATTATCCACTATAAGCTTTGCTTTCCGGATTGAATATTCATCCTGCGAAAAATCAAAATCAAGCAATGGAATTCGAATATCAGCATTCACTCCATCCATTTTCACACGAGCATCATTTACAGCCACTTGACCTTTTGGTATCCATTGAAGCATGCTATTTTTCTCATCTGGATTATACAGAATATTAGCCAAAACTGACATTGAGTTGGCAAAAATATGCTGTGAACCCATACTGCCATTTGTGCTTGTACTGATGTAGTTTATATCAAAAATTGTTTTAGTTGGATTTTTAATGTCTGAGCGCAAAGCAAAATTTCCTTTGGGAGATTGAATATCAGCCTGAATAGTATCCATTTGAAGATGTAGCGCTTTAATGTCGAAAACACTTGTTATAGAGGGTAATGAGATAGTGTCGCTGAAATTCATTTTCATCTGAACATTGGCTTTCGATTTTTCGGCCTGCATGTGCATGTTCTCCATACTGGCCGTGAGTAAATCAAAATCAAAATCAAATAGATAATTATTTAATTTATTAGTTTCTGTGAAATTTGATGTTTCGGATCGTAAATTGATGTTGTTGAAACTGGCTTGGGTATTCTTTCCTTGACGTACTTGGAGTTTTGTACTGCTAAGTTCAGCACTCATAAATTGAGTTGAAGATTTATGAGCATTTGGCAACTTCATTTTAATTTGAGCATTGTTAGTATACATGGAAAGGCTGTCGTACGAAATCCCAAGTTGTGAAGCATTTAAGTTAGCATCTAGCTTGATTTTATCGAACTTAAAATCCATCATTTCCGAAAGCATAAACTTCATTTTAGCTGTCCCATCGGCTAAACCATTCATCTTTAGATTCATATCTTTCGGAACCATATTTTCAAAATCAGACAGAAACATATTAACTTTCATATCTATATCGAATAACATATCATCGGCCAAAATATAGTCGATAGATCCTTTCCCTTCAAATTTGGACTTACCAGTCTGGGCTTTTAAACTATTTATAAGTATATTGGAAGTTATTTTGTCATTCATGTCAATTCTAACATCCGCATTTCCATCCATATTATTGAATTTATTTTCCAAGCCTTCGTATTCATATTTACCGTCCTCTAAGCTAATATTCATCGTTATGAGCGGCATAGAAACATCATTATAAATACCTTTGACCATGCCTGCGGAACTAGCGTTACCTTCCAACTTTGAACCTTCGAGTGAAGTTAGATAATTGGCAGGAATTAATTTAAGTAAATCAGGAAGTGGATATTTTTCTGTGGCAAAAACAAAATCAGTTATAATATCTGAATTGTTTGGGTTCATGATTACACTACCTTTCAACAGAAGTGATAATTTATTGATAATCAAATGAGTATTATCCAAATTAAGTTTTTGAGAAGCCAGATTGAATGTAAAAGGCATTGCTAATTGAATAGCTTCATTTTTCAGATAATCAAGACTATCCATGCGAAACGACACATCCGGCGATTCAATATTAACCGTTGAATTAATGTCATTTTTCTTCATATTCAGACTAATACTACCTTCGGATTTGAAAATACTGGCAGTCATTCCAGATTGCATATCAAGATAATGAATATCTGTATTTTCAAACTGCATTTTATCTAATTTTATAAGATCGAAAGGATTCACAAATGCAGCAGTGTCAATTGTTGAAGAATCAGTTTTAAGTATGTCGAAATTTGTTTTTCCATCATTATTTACAAACCCATTGAACTTAACATCTCTAAAATTCAAGTTTTGAATGATCAATTTATTCTCTTTCCAAAGCGATTTGATATCAATAGCTGCAATAATTCTTCCTGTTTTCAACAAGGTGTCAGTAGGTGCTCCATCCAAGGGCTGGATTAAACTTAAACTATTGGATTTCAACGAAAACTCTGGAAATGTACTAAAAAAAGTGAGTTCAACCTCACCAATTTTAGCCTCACAACTTAAATAATTTTTAAGCTGTGTATTAACTAAGGGAGTAAGTTTGGCAGGAGTAAACACAATCCAAAGCATAACCGAAATTGCAATTATAAAAGTTATTACGACTGCTAATAAACTAATTAGAGTTATTTTGAGAACAGGTTTCATAAATTATCAATTTAAATTTTGGTTATGTATTCACCTATCAATAAGAGAGTTAATATTATTTCACTTTCGTATAACTAAAAGTCTTATTGAATCCATCCTTGTATTTTAGGCTGGTGGCAGTTAGTTCGGTTACTGTGTAAATTTTGGGTACGCCTGAACCACCAGTTTCCATGATGTGAATGTGTGTCAAATCGGCATTTGAAAGAGTCCACGTAAATCCCTGTCCTTCGGCCTCAGTTACATCATCAGCGGTATCCCAAGTTACACCTTTTCCGTTTATATCGTATCGGTAAAATTCTGTTCCTGAACTCCATTTCCCGATGAGTAAAGTCTCATCGAACATATTATCGACAGGTTCACATGCAAAAAAACCGAAAGCCATTATAACAATGACAATTAAATTAGATAACTTATTCATATACTAGTTTTTAAATAATTATTTACTTATTTGCAAATTTACAAAATTTATCTGAAAGTTATCTCATGACATTCAGAACAAAAATATTTATGTTAATTCTATTAATTTAGAAAGTTGTTTTAGAGGCTGCATTGTTAATAAGTTGCTCAGCTTCTTTGGCTGCTTTTTGGTTAAGATCGTTTGCTCTTTTTTGAGCTTCTTCTACGAGTCTGTCGGCAGCTTTCCTTGCCAATGCTTTGGTAATTGGGTTTGAGGCTTCTTCAACGAGTTTGTCACCTTGCTTTTTTGCTTGGGTTATCAGTATTTCACCCTGAGAAGCAGCCAAGTTAATTATTTTATCGGCTTGAATACGAGCTGCTGCAATCGCTTTTTCCTTTTCTTTTCGGGCTTTTTCGAGTGCAGCTTGTTTAACTTCATCTACTTTTTCTACAATAGCATCTTCTGCTTTTTGGACGTTTTCTTTTACAATTTCGTTCACGGTGTTCATTAAATCAACCTTTACGATAGGTTTGCTGAAAGGACCACCAATACTGAGATTAAAAGTTGAAAAGCGACCAAGTTTCAGTTTGTCAGGAAGTTGAATTTTGCCGTTGTAGTCCATTGTTTTGTCGGTCCCAGTGATGCCACTCAATGTAAGTTTCGTATCCCAAAGCTTTACACTAAAAGGTTTGGTAATTAGCTTTCCGTTTTTCAGATCAAAAGTCATTCCAATTTTGTCGATATTGACAGGAAAGATTTCATTTTTCTTCAATGCTTTTAATATCGCCTCTACCGCTATCATTTTGCCAACACTTATGGAGCCAGCAGATAACATTCCATCACCATTTATACTTTGAAGTACGGGTGACATTCCCTCTCCCATCAAAGCTGATATTGAAAGTCCGGCCGAAAATTTTCCCATTGCTTTTTCAAAAATTGGAAGATATTTGCGCAATACTTCAACCTGATTGAAGATCTGTTTAAAAGCCACCTCTGCAAGATTTACTTTTATTTGCATCGTCGGATTAATTGCATCGTTACTATTGTAAAGTCCACTGAGTTTCATGGTTCCTCCAAATCCCGAAGTGTTCAAGTCTTGAATAGTTAATGTTTTGTTCTTTATTTTCAATGCTGAATTACTTCCAGTGAGCGTCATGTCGGCAAATTTCAGATTGTCCACACTTGCATTCATCGAAATGTCTATATTTTCAGGAATGAGTATCGTTTTTAAAACTGTTGTATCCTTTTCAGCACCTTTGCTTGAAGGTTTTACATCTTTATTTTCACTCATAAAGTCATTAACATTCAGGTTTTTAGATTTAGCACTCAGAACGGCTTTAAGTTCAGAATCATAGAGTAAATAGCCAATATAATTTTCAAATTTCCCCTGAATGGACATGTCATTATCTCCATATTTCATTTGCAAGTTATTGACTTCTGCATATCGATTCTCGAATTTTAATGCAGCTTTTGAAATTTCTACTTTCTGAGGAAGAAACGCTGTTCTTATGGCCAAGTCAGCCATATTCATAAAACCATCGAATTTGAATTTATCATACTTATTCGCTGAAAACCATGATTTTTTTCCTGCAATATTCAAACCCAAATCCACGATACCTTGAATACTTGTTGGAGGTTCAAGTGGGTAGATTTTCGAAATATACGAGGTGTTTAATTTCCCATTGGCATGGAGTTTAACGTCAGGGTCGGAAACAGGATTCGTAAGTGAGAGCGATGCCTTGAAAGGATTTCCGCCAAGTGTAAATGAGAAAAGCGGAATATCAATAAGCGTTTCGTCGAGTGTGCGTCCGGGATTACTAATGCGAGCATCAACATTGATATTTTCGAGACGCGAGGGTAAAGATGGATACTGAAACCAAGCCTTAGATGCTTTGACCGACAGATCGAAAGCCGGATAGAAATCATTTGCATATTTCCCGCGAACAAAACCTTTTATATCTACTTCACCATCCGTTTTCAGTTCGTCAAATGAGGTACTATACATAGCTGGAATCACAGAAAGCAAGGATTTAAAATCTACTTCGTCTGTATTTAGCAAAAAGTCCATATCCCAACCTTCGGGAATACTTTGAAGCCAACCACTAAAAGAAAAAGGAAGTGCATTAAACTTCGAATTGTTTTTGCTGAATTTGAAAAGCATATCATTCAAGTTAGCATCGATATCAGCGTCGAACGAAACCTGCGCATTTTTCACATAAGAAGCTCCATCCCAAATAAAACTGAGTGAATCGCAAGTAGTGCGGGTTACAAGCATCGAACTGTCGGCAGTAAGATCACCCGTGGTAGTGTGATTTACGTTTTTGAATATATAATCCATCCCATTTTTGTCGTAATGGTAATAAATATCGGCGTTATTGATGGAGAAAGCTTCCAGTTTCCAATGAAAGTTCATGTCACTACTATCGGCCATTTGAGCACTGTCCTTTTTCATAATTTTCCAGTTCGCACGACCTCCATCGAGTACCCGCACCACGACTTTGGATTGATTAAACTCTAACTTTCGAATATCGTAACCCGTATCCGAAAAAAGACTTTTTATATTGATGCTCAGGTCAATGTTCTTGCTAAAAAGCAATGTATCTTTTACAAATTCATTTTTGCCAGCAATATAAAAATTTTCAAAACGAATAGTCGCATAAGGGAAGTTGCGAAATAAGCTAACATCCACATCACTGAAATTGACTTCGGCATCGAGCTTACTGTTTAACTCCAATCTTGCTCTTTCGATAATTTTATCGCGCAATAACCAAGGTAATAAAAAGACAGTAGCTACTAGCAGTATTGAGACGGTGATTAGACTTATGACAAAAATGCGTTTGGTCTTTGTTGTCTTCATGGGGGATGTATTTAATGTGCTACGAAACCTTTCGTACAAGTTGTATGCAAAGATAACATTTTCGTTTAGAAATTGAGTATTGAACTAATGTAAATCCCACTATATCAACAATAACAATAAAACATAAATCAGCTGAAGTTATAAGATGCAAAAATCCCCCTTTGGCCTTAGTCAAAGGGGGATTCAATATTAGTCAAATAGTTATTAAACAAGTCTACGTATAAGTGTTTCTTTTTCGCCGTAAAGCAAGTTTATCATCGGAATTTCAATCATGGTATAAGCACCCGGAGCAGTTCGTGTTGTTGCTCTTGCGCAAGCCACAAGTATTTGAGCTGTAAGTGCTGGATTGTTAATTTTCATATTGAATTCGAACAATTGATTGTAAGTTTTACCCGAAACGCCTTTGCGAACCAGATTCACACCATGACCCATATCCAACAAATTATCAACATCTTCAACCTGAAAAACATGAGTTTCGTCGTGTACAAAATACTCATCTTTTTTGATGGCTACAGCTACTTCTTCAAATTTGTAACCGTCTTTAAGTTCAATATATACCATCCGACGATGAATGCCTGTACCCACTGGAATAGTCATTGAAAGTGCTTTTTTTACACCATCAATTGCTTTTACAGCCACTGTATGTCCCATACTCATGCCAGGACCGAAATTAGTATAGGTGATTCCTTTGGGCGCAATAGCTTCAAGCAATGCACGAACAATAGAATCACTTCCTGGATCCCAACCTGCCGAAATTATAGCCACAGAATTATTGGCTTTTGCAACCAATTCTAATTCTTGACGAAGTTCCCATATTCCTCCATGAATATCATAACTATCTACTGTGTGAATGCCTAATGCTAAAATTTCTTTAGCTTGTGCCGCTACACTTCTGGTGGGTGAACAAATGATAGCAACTTCAACTTTTTCAAGTTTTTTAATATCATCAACAACTTGAATTTCTGCAAGTTCAGCAGGATTATTACTTAACGACGATGCACGACGGATAACGCCAGCGACTTCAAAATCGGGTGATGACTGCAAAGCCTCGAGAACCGATTTGCCAATATTACCATAGCCAACTATGGCAGCACGAATTTTACTCATAAAAAATTTATTTTTAGTTTTATTGTTTTCTAAGTGCAAATTTAGATATAATATTCTGATATTGAAATTCCGTGATTTTGATTTTTAGAGAATCGAGGGCAAAGTGTCGATTTGTAACATATACGCTCCATACCTTATAAAATTGAAACAAATCAAGATACAAAAAGACCAGTATGTTATTTAAATCTTTTCAAAGCTATTTTAAATACATGATTTCATTCTTCGGAGAAATCTTCGTGAAATGATTGAGATTAAATTGATAATGAAGGAATATTCTTATTTCAATAATCACTTTAAGCCATCAGAAATTTATTCAATAATATATATCAACATCGCAATTGGAATCTTCCCTTCGATATTATAAATCACATCGCCAAATGAGCTTGAACCTCTGCGAATGTATTTACCGTCAAAAGTAAAAATAACATCTCCATAAGAAGATGAGCCTTTTCTGATGTTTTTTCCATCCCATTTATACAATATATCACCAAAACGACTTGCACCTTGTCTAAAACTTTCTCCATCCCAACTGTAGATCACATCGCCATAGGCACTTGATCCCATTTTAATATTTTTACCATCCCAGTTTACGATTATGTCATTAAAGCTACTCCTGCCCTGCCTTAAATTCTTACCGTCCCAATTATAAACTACATCTCCATAACTACTCTGCCCCATTCTCACATAAGATTGTGCTAATGTAACTCCACAGAAAAGGAGCAAAAATGCGAATAGAATTTGTTTTTTCATAATATACAACTAATGAGTTGGTGAGAATGAACAAAGATATTCATTTATCCTTTGGAATTGTATTATTTTACAAAAAAAACTCAAACCAAGTATATATGAAGGATTTGTAAAAATTTATCTTCCTAACTACAAACACAAAGAATTCCGATGAAGCTTTCGAGAATGATAGCCCAAAAAAAAGGCGATTATGTCATTTAAAACAATAATCACCCTTTGCATTTTTAGTTATAATCTATCGGAGTTTGGCTCCTAATTTATTCACAAAATTATCTAACAATTTCTTCATAATGCCCTCAATTTGGCTATCGGTCAAGGTTTTTGTTACATCTTGCAAGATGAAATTAATCGCATAGGATTTCTTACCAGCTTCGAGATTTTTTCCTTCATATACATCAAAAAGTGTTACTTTTTTCAATAGTTTACGTTCGGTATCGTAGGCTATTTTTTCAATCTCGGCAAAACTTACTTGATAATCGAGTAACAAAGCCAAATCACGCTTCACCTCGGGATATTTTGAAATTTCGGTATAACTCACTTTATGTTTACCAAGCTCTTGTAGAATAGAAGTCCAATTCAAGTCAGCATAATATATCTCTTGATCAATATCAGTAACCTTACGAATTTTAGGATGGACTATACCGTAAACTACTAATTGAGTTGACTTTTTGGTACTAATAGTAAGACCTTGTATCAATAAATCATCACTGTGTTCAGTTATTACCAATTGTCTCAAATCAAATCCCAACCGACTCAGAATATTATGAACGTAAGCTTTTAGTTCATAGAAACTACTCTTCTCTTCTGCTTTGGTCCATGAGGCTGTGTTTTTGTTTCCAGTAACCCACAATCCCAAATGATAATCCTCAGCATAACAAGCCAATGTATCTTGTGTATCCTTTTTTGAGCCATCGAAATAATAGCAATTTCCAAATTCGTAAAACTTCAAATCAGCATGGCGACGATTCACATTGCGATTAATATTCTCTAAGCCTCCAAATAGCAAAGTTTGTCTCATCACACTTAAATCGGAACTCAAGGAATTGATCACCTTTACACTTTGTACAGCAGAAAATGAAATTAACTCAGTATAATAAGCTGCTTTTGTCAAAGAATTATTCAAAACCTCATTGAAACCTTGTGCGCTAAGTTGCTCCGAAATTGTTTGTTGCAATTTATGACTATCAGGTTTTGAACTGTAACTCAAATTAGAATTCAGCTTCTCCCCTATTTCTATATTATTGTAGCCGTAAATACGCAAAATATCTTCAATCACATCCACATCACGTTGCACATCCACCCGATAAGGTGGAACTTGAAGCACGTAACCTGCATCAGTTTGGCTTACAATCTTCATTTCAAGTGCATTCAGAATGATCTCAATCTTATCTTTACCAATTTCTTTTCCAATCAAAGAATTTACTTTTGAAATAGCCAATTCCACTTCGAAAGGCTTAATTTCAGTTGGATATTCGTCAATGATATTACTAGAAATTGTTCCACCAGCTACTTCTTGAATTAACAGAGCACAGCGTTTCAGCACATAAACTGTATTATTTGGGTCGCAACCACGTTCAAATCGGAAAGAAGCGTCCGTGTTCAAACCATGACGGCGAGCAGTTTTACGTATAAAAACCGGATTGAAATAAGCACTCTCCAAGAATACGTTCTGAGTAGATTCTGTAACGCCAGCATTAATTCCTCCAAAAACACCACCAATACACATCGGTTCGTTGGCATTACAAATCATTAAATCGGCACTATTGAGTTTACGTTCAAGTCCTTCGAGTGTTGTAAAAGGAGTTCCCTCGGCCAAACATTTAACATGCACAGCATTACCCGAAATTTTATCTGCGTCAAAAGCATGTAAGGGTTGACCCATTTCGTGCAATACAAAATTGGTGATGTCAACGATATTATTGATGGGGCGCAAACCGATAACCAACAAAGCATTTTTTAGCCAGTCGGGCGATTCGGTAACTTTAACGCCGGAAATAGTGACAGCTGAATATCGAGGACAAGCCTCCGGACTTTCAACTGTAACAGGAATAGTCAAATTTGTATTTTGTACGGCAAATGCTTCCACTGAAGGTTTTGTGAGTTTTACCGCAGAATTTATTAAAGCAAAATAAGCAGCCAAATCGCGAGCAACACCATAATGAGAAGCAGCATCAACACGATTGGGAGTAATGTCCACTTCTATCAACCAGTCGCTTTTGATTCCGTAATAGTCCTTAGCCAATTGACCGACTTCCACATCTGTAGGCAATACGATAATTCCATCGTGGCTCACTCCGATACCAATTTCGTCCTCCGCACAAATCATCCCCATTGATTCCACACCCCGAATTTTAGAGCGTTTAATCGTAAAACTTTCGTCGCCATCGTAAAGGACCGTTCCTACGGTAGCTACAACAACTTTTTGACCGGCAGCCACATTGGGAGCACCACAAACTATTTGCAACAAATCAGCTGCACCGACATTAACAGTTGTAACGTGCAAATGGTCTGAATTCTCGTGATTGATGCAAGAAATTACCTCGCCAATTACCAATCCTTCCAACCCACCTTTCACAGTTTGCACTTCGTCCACCCCACCTACTTCAAGTCCGATTGAAGTGAGTGCTTTTCCTAATTCTACAGGTTCTATGTCAATATTAATGTATTGCTTTAACCAATTATACGATATATTCATATTATTAAGCGTAAATTTTTAATAGCCACAAAGGTACACATTTTTTGTAAAAAATTGAACGAAAAAAAAGTAAGCATCCCAAATTAGCCGTATTTTTAATTGTTCACCAAAATCAAAATTTTGCAAAAAAAAGGCATATAAAAATATTAATCCCTAACGCAACGAACAGAAAAGCCGTCATTCTTAACATAATTATTTCTGAATAGTTCAGCAGATCCAAAGCCTCCAATCATCCGAGCCCAAGCATAATAAGTATTGAACTGTGTCGTACACCACCACGTACTATAGGTACCAATGCTAGTGAATGTCTCATTACCGTAACTACGGTATCCTCCAGGTGAGGCTGAAAAGCCTGAACAATTATTTTTTGACAAATCATCACCTACTGAACCTGGGCTTATGACCGGAATCCATAAAGTAGGTGTAGCTAATGATTTTCCTATTTTATTGCCAATAGTAGTTCCATCGTAGTTATAACCATTAGCTATAAGGTAATTTTGTAATAATGTCCATTCCGAATCAGTAGACACATGCCAGCCTATTGGCGCTATAATGCGGGCGTCGGTTGCAGCCCACCAAGTGTATAGCCGCCCATAAGTAGTTACATTGCTTTCATTATTATCATACACCCATTGGTACTTGGAGGAAGCATCGTTAGAGATAAAAGTACTTGTTGTAGTACTTATGTCATCACCATTTCTGTATTTCGTAGTTTTGAGATTTTCAGCCATCCACATTTTTGTTCCTATTTTCACTATAGTGTAATAATTTCCATCAGCATCATGACAGTCGGAAAATTCAAAATCGATTGTTTTGCTTTCAGTAGGCTTATCGGTAATAATAGTCGATAAATTACCAAAAATTCCTTTAAATAATAATTTGTCACCAATACTGTACAGTATTTCTATATCTATAGATTTAGCTTTTTCTATTTGGGGCTTTATTTTGGTAACTTTACCGTCAAAAGTAATGCGAGCTTGGTTTATTATAGTGCTTTGACTTAACGCTTTTGCATTGTAAGCAAAACCATTTCCCTGAACTTGTAGGGTATAAAATCCTTTTGGCAGGCTTAGTTGAAATAAATTTTCACCTTGTGCAATATTCAAGTTAAGTCCTGCTACTTTTTTACCATCTAAATCATAAGCATTTATTACTGTGCTTCCTGCATTTGTAGCATAAAACGATAAAGTGGAATTATCATATATGGGATTTGGATAAATGCTTATCAAACCTGAAGTTGATTTTATTTTGTCTACCTTAGTGACAACATCTGTTAGAGTTAATATATTTCCAGCAGGTACAGTAACCGAAATACCTTTTGTGAGATTTTGTACCAGTACACTTTCGACTGTGGAACTGGCTCCTGATCCAGTAAAGTTAATGCTATAAGAAAAAGCGAAACAACTTACATTTATACCCAACAATAGACACAACACTATTATTCCAAAACAAGAAAAAAAACGATTTGTTATCATACTAAATAGTTTTTAAAGTAAGTACCTAAAAGAATTGAGTGGTATTGAGTTTGTATTAAATCATTATACAATCTGTCACCCCACTATGCATGAAAAGATAGTAAAATGAAATTAAATAAAAAACGCTTGTCTACTACCAATATTTCTTATCGAAGAATAATTAAAGGATAAATTTAGTTAGAATTATTGTATTTATTCTAATACTAATGAAGCGATTAAAACAGATTGAAAAGACCAATCATTGAAACAAAAAACTAAAAATTAAAAATTAATTTCATTTATATCAAATACGAACTATCATCATTCTTGTAATCATTTCATTTTTAGAAGATATTTTAAATAAACAAAATATTAAAAGAAATAGTTCAGAACATATTTTTAATTATTGGAGTAAATTTGGTTAGAAAAGGATGAACAGGAAAAAAGGCATAACCAATAAATTAGTGAATTCTAAGACACTAAATTCTTTGATAAAAAAAAACAGCTTAGAATGAGCTAATAACCAAACATTTAAAACAATAATTTAATTCTACTTTGACAGATTAAAGTTGTATTTTTTTGTTGAGAGATTAAATTTGAAAAACACACAAAATAATACGTAAAATAATTTGCTATTACGTTTATATTTAGTATCTTAGCAGTGTATTTGAAACAGATAAGATTATGATTTTAAAACCAAAATATATGTTAAATTCATTTTTTCAGGTAATAAGAGAAACAAGCTTACCGCCCGATTGAGAATTTAACAAATGCGTTAAAAAATAAAAAATATGGAGAAACACTGACTGGGCTGG
>JBBRHJ010000035.1:0-19068 GCA_038222885.1 Bacteroidales bacterium
TGGATACACTTTATCCAAGGAAATAATGGCGCGCCCTCATTTTGAAATAGCCCAAATCATTAAAGGGTTTGGGGCTGATTATGTTGCACAATATCATCCCAATAATTATCATCTCACGGTACTCAATGCTTTGCAGCAGTGCCGTACCGCTGAGTTGGGTGGACACAAAGATCGTTGCGATAATGATACGTGTGGCAACGAACGTTTCAGCTATAATAGTTGTGGCAATCGTCATTGCCCCAAATGTCAGGTAGCCCGTCAAATGCTTTGGGCAGAAGACCGTATGCGTGATGCACTCAATGTAAAGCATTTCCACTTGGTGTTTACCGTTCCCGATGAGCTACATGAGATTTGCTTACTCGACAGCAAAGCATTTTACGAAGCTCAATTCGCCACTGTCTGGGAAACCCTGCGCAGCTTTGGTTACTCAAATTATGGAGTAGAAACCGGAGCTATCTGTGTGTTGCATACCTGGGGGCAGAACCTAAGTTTGCATCCGCACTTGCATTGTCTTGTACCTGCTGCCGGAATCAACCTGCGAGGAAAACTCAAAGATATCGGCGACAAGGGCAAATACCTTTATCCTGTCAGACAGTTGAGCACTGTGTTTCGTGGCAAGCTGCTCGAAAAACTAAAACTGCAACTCAAAAAGAGTAATCAGCTTTCGCAATATCAGCATATTATCGACCAATGCTACGCTAAGCCTTGGGTAGTTTACTGTGAACCTTCGTTGGGAAATGCCAAACAGATTATTGCCTATCTGGGACAATATATCCATCGGGTGGCTATCAGCAATACGCGTATCAAAAACATTGACGATAAACAAGTTACCTTTTCGTACAAAGATTACGCAGACAACAAAAATCAGAAACTAATGACCCTCATGGGTGTGGAGTTCATCAGACGATTGGCAATGCATATTTTACCCTTTCGGTTTGTAAAGATACGTTATTTTGGTATTCTGGGCAGTCGCTACAAAAAAGAAGTTGAACCCCTGAAAACAAAACCGGATATTATCCAACTTACCGAAACCCGACAGCAACGAATGGTACGGCTTACAGGTTATGATCCTTGCCTCTGTCCCAAATGTAAAACAGGTAATATGATTACGGTTGAAACTTTACCCCGTATCCGTTCGCCCGATAATGTATTTTATCCAACTGCCAAAACTTTAAAACAATAATTTTCAACTTATTAACCCATTACGCGAAGTGGGTTAGGCTATGCAACAGCCTAAAGTGTAGCAAATCCCACAAAAACACCACAACATGGGGCTAAATCATCACTTTTAATGCGCTTTTTTACTCAAAACAGTCTCGCCGTTTGTTTTAAAACCACCTCTTACAGACTCAATACTCCAACCTACCCAAACGCAAAACGGGTCGTTTTCTCCAACAACTTTTTAAACTTCAAATTTTCTTCCACGCTCATTGCTCACCGGCCTCGGGTGGGAATGTAGCTCAACAGGTGCTACATAGTCTATCCGTCCACTGACGGACTGGGTCGTAGATCCCGATTTTTCGGGAGTCGTACCTCGACCGCACGTAGCTCTATGTATTACCAAATCGTGCATTGGTTGTGAAGAATCTGTTTTTTGGTTTCTTTCTGTTTTTCAGTCTTTTAATTCAACCTTAATTGTCCATTTAATTGTTGATAAGCGTTTTTTTATCAAATTCAGAGTTTTCTGTATGTCGTCAGCGTTTGGATAATCGCCAAACACCAATTCTTTAAAATCTCCGTTGTAAGTTGTTTTCAACTCTTTCCAAGTGGTCTCTAAATTGCTAAATATCAATGCTTCACATGGGTGAAAATTCAACCATTTATTGTTGTTTCTAAAACTTGTAACATCATCATTGGCTATTTTAATAACATTTCATCGAAAGCAGGGGAGTTGAAGAAATCAGAAAACTCCTTTTGTTGCAATAGTTGGTGTAAATCATAAGTATGTCTGATTTTTTTCTTTAAATCTTCAATCGGTTTTTCACCATAAGAAAACCGAACCAAGCTCATGATTTTTTCACAAATGGTTCTTATTGGTTCTAATACTCGAACTTCAAACGGTAACATCCCATTTTCTTCGGCTAAAAATCTTTGAGCGTTTTTGAGCATCATATCGCCTATAAGTGAGCTAAGTAGTCGTGTTGTATAAGGCTCATAATAGCCCAGCCAAGTAGCCTCTATTATAATTACGTCCCTAATTTGACCGTAATTTCCTTGAAATTCTTTGGTATAAGAATGTGCTGTTTTACGGTTCATTCCCATTTTATGTGTGAGTCCTTCAATTTCTACCTCTGGTAAATGAGCTTCAACCACTTTACATATTGTTCTAATTTTATTCTTAAGTTTTGCATCGGTTTCGCCTTCTCTTCTCAATACTACCAAATCAATATCTTCCGAAAATCTGTTTATCAGATTGTAGCATTTCGACAATGCTGTTCCTCCTTTGAATATGGTTTCTTTACCAATCTTATTGTTGAAAATTGTATGTAAAGCGTAAGTTACCCAATAATCTTTTTCAACATAAATTGGAAGTATATCAAGTTGCTGTGCTGTAACCGTTACCGCATCTCTAAACAATTGTTTGTTAAGGTGCAATTTCATATAATGTACCAGTTATTAACGGTGGATAATTCTTTTCCTGTCAAACCAATTTTGATTTTCGTCAATGGATTTAGACTTTCTTTTAAAGCTTTAGTATTGATTGTACTATCAATATTTTCCAAAATTGCTCCCAACAAAGCTCTCGTACGTGGTGGATACATTATGCCATACTGTAGCATTTCTTTGATTTGCTTTTCATTCAGTTTCTTGATTTTTCCGCAAAGTATTATTAATGAGGTTTTTAATTCTGCATCTGGAATTATTTTTATATCTTTAATAGCATCTAAAAATCCAAGAAGTTGATAATTATTGTCTGTTACTTCAGCATAACTTTTTGCTGCACTTGCTTTCAAAGCACCTCTGTTTATGGAAATTCGATTACTTCTACTGGCAATTTTTATACGAAATGCCATTTGTGTGGTTAATCCTAATTGGTTGTAAAGTGAAGTACCTGTCACATAAGCTATTCTTTTTCCATTTTTGAATAAAAAGGGCTTTAACTGTTCGTTGTAATCTGGTTTTAATTCTCCAAAAATGGTTTGTTTCGGTTTGTAAAATACTCCTTTGGATATTTTTTTTATTGTTTCTTTTTTTTGTAGCCGTTCCAATGCTTTTGCTGCTGTTTGATAATCTTCTTTGGCAATACATAACTCAGCATAACCAAAGGTGCTTTCCTCTGGAAGTGATAGAATCTTGTTTCGTATTTGTTCTGCTAATTTCATAGCGCAAAGATAATTATATTTTGAGATATGTCAAGTTTTCTGTGCGAAAAACTTGACATATAATGATTTTTTCACCTATAAACAACGTACCCACGCCCGCCATAATTAACTTACAGTGCATTGGTTTTAGCTTTATCGGCTTCTTTTTTTTCTTAGCCGTAAAGCAAAAAACAATGTACTGTGACCGCTCTGCCTATTATCAAAAAGCTTTTTTGCTTTTTGGGCGATTATAGATTAGCACAGGTTTCAAAAATATTATAGCTGAGTTATTTCTACAACCAATATGTTGCGTGTGGAAATAAATGACCATTTGGTTTTATTTCATAATAATTCCATGTAGCTGAATCTTCAAGTATAATATGATATAATTGCATCCCTAAAACTTGCCCAGAATCAGAATTTCTATGTCTTTCATGAAATTGTCTATGAAAACTATGCTTTTCACCTAATTTTGTCAAAACTCCATTTATAACTTGTTGAGAATCAATATATGGTATTGGTATAGTTTTTTTTGTTTCCAACACTTCTAAAAACTCACTTCTTGTAAGATTATACAATTCATTATCGTTTTCATATTCAAAATATGCTGACCAATGAGGAGCTAATTTAGCTCTTTCCAAAATATTGTTTTTACGATTTGCTATCATGTCATTTAGTATTATTTTAATATTTTTAGATTTAATTTTCTGAATTTTTACAAGATTGTAGAAGTAGGTTCTGGACTCCACAGATTATTAATATACAAGGTAGAGTCTTGTTTTAGCTACGATGTAGCGATGAATCTGCTGCGAAATACTGCTGATTATTTTATAATTAATTTTGTAAAACTTTCAAAATCAGTTTCAAAGTATTTTTTTTCAAAGTCAAAGTCATGTATTTTATATAAAAAAAAGGAATCTCCCGGAAGAAAAAATCTTATTGCCCCTTCTTTTGATTTCATAATCTTAAATAAGTATTCAGTTGAATTGTCATTTTTCTCCTCTGAAAGTTTATTTTGTATTAAATCAAGGAACTTGGTCTCGTCATATTTTTCATATTTCGAACCCAATTCAACAAAATATTTAGTTTTAATCTCCATAAGGGCATCGAAGTTTATTAACTTTTGATATTCTTCCTTAGTAAAGATATAACCTTCCGTCTTTTTAAATGGATAGCAAACTGTCACTGAAGTTGAATAATCACATTTTTTATCCCAGCTTTCGACAATCAACACATAATATGTTATACCCTTGTAGGTAACTGTTTTTGACTGCATATTCAGGAAATTTGGAAAATAGGAAAAATGTTTTTCTTCAAAAGTTTTGTCGGTTTTATAACTTTTATCATCTGATATGAAATTTTTATAACTTATCCATTCTCCAAGAATGGTGTTATAAGCCCATCCTGTTGCTTTAGAGAGAATCGGGGATGTTTTGACAAAAACCAACTTCTCTCTATTGGTGCGTTCTTGACCAAATACTTGCAATAAAGATACTGTCATTAAAAGTGTGATGAATGTTAGTTTAAATTTCATTTTTCTAAATATTTAGTTCTTACTCATTAGGCTTTTCAGAATACGCCCCGTTTTTATATGTGGGGTCTGGACTCCACTTTTTATTATTTCTGTAAATATGTAATATGTGTTCGTATTGTCTGTTGAGTTATATCTGACTTTTTTCTTATGCTTACCACTAACATCTATATACCCACCATAAAATGGTACAATGCCTTCCAATTCTGGTGGCTTACGACAGTTTTTAGTGGTTTTTTTTTTATATATAGCTGCAAATATAAACATATTTTTCTATAAATTTACAAACATAGGGACTTTCCTAAAATTGATTTTAAAAATATTTTAACCATAAAAGATTAGCTACGCTGACCGTTGGTTCACAAAAGTTTAATTCAGGCATTGAATATTAAAAGAAAGCACATAAAAGCCAACTTTGATGAACTATTTTCTGATTCTTTTCTGATTTTTTTGTCCCTTTAGTCAGTTGACGGACAAGTTTTGTGGTTCAAGTTTTATTTTGGAAAGTAGAATTAAAAGGGAGAAAAAAAGAATTATTTTTTCATAATCAAAACAATCAATTTTGATAATTGTTATACAATAAAATAAATCCATTTAAAAACTCAAAAACTCAAAAACATGAAACGATTAACATCCTTTTTTCTTTTGCTAATTAGCATCGCAGTTGTAAGTTATGGACAGTATAAATTGCCCGATTTGCCTTATAAATACAATGCATTAGAGCCTTATATCGACAGTACCACCATGCGTATTCATCACGATTTGCATCATGCAACTTATGTCAGTAATTTGAATAAAGCATTGGAAAAATATCCCGATTTATACAAAAAGGATGTGTTGGAATTAATTAAGAACCTAAATGAATTACCAACCGATATTCAAACTTCGGTGAGAAATAACGCTGGTGGAGTTTGGAATCATAGTTTTTTCTGGAAAATTATGGCTGCACCAGGAACTTCCCCAATGTCAAAAAAACTTGAAAAAGTATTGATTGAAAATTTTCGAAGCATCGACGGTTTTAAAGTTGAGTTTGAAAAAGCTTCATTGGGTCAGTTTGGTTCGGGTTGGGCATGGCTTATTAAAGAATCTTCGGGCAAATTGCGGATTATTTCTACCGCCAATCAGGATAATCCATTACTGCCGACTGCCGAAGTGAAAGGAAAACCCATTTTGACATTGGATGTATGGGAACATGCGTATTACCTGAAATATCAGAATAAACGGGCTGCTTACGCCAAAGCGTTTTGGAGTGTGGTGAACTGGAAGGAAGTGGAAAGGTTAGCCAGCAACTAATTAATTACAATTCTAAACTGTTAATAATCAGACAACAGCAGGGTGCGAATCGTAGGTTTTGCATTTTCTGTTGTTTGTTTTATAACACAATCCTGAATCCGTTTTCGGAACTTCCAGCAAGTCATTTGGTTCAATCCTAATTGATCGGAATAAGTGTATGTTGAAATATCGTTTCCGATTACACACACATTATATGCAATGAAAAATGCCTTGTTGATAGGGAATTTTATGTTGTGAAAAATAGTGTGAGCTGCTGCCGATTCTTCTTTTTTACAGCGTGTACAACGGCGTGATGCATGCGTTTTTCCCTCACAAAAGTTGCTGTGTCCACAATTGCGACAGCTAAAACCATTCTTCCATTTTGTCTCAGCAACGAATTTCAGCACTTTTTCACTGTTGTTGAAAAGTTCATTGGCAAATTCAGGAGACATTTCTTCTTTAAAGAGCATGATAATCAGTTGATTCGTGATAGATTTATTTTATTTCGACTGCAAAGATATAAATTAAAATGGTGATATCAAAATAATTCATTAGTGATACTATTGTAATTCAAAATATTTGTTTTATCTTTGCAACGTCAAAATATAAAACTCTAAAAAACAACAATATGTTTGAATTAATTAAAAAATTATTGGGTATTAGTCCCAAAGTAGATTTTGCCGAATTGGTAAAACAAGGTGCAACAATTATTGATGTTCGCACCAAAGGAGAATATGCTGGTGGACATATCAGAGGTTCAGTAAATATTCCGTTGGATAAATTGGTAGCCAACCTGAATAAGCTAAAAGGGAAAAATGCACCGATAATTACTTGTTGTGCATCGGGTTCACGAAGTGCCACAGCCAAAGGAGTGCTTACAAACCGGGGTTTTACGAATGTTCACAATGGTGGAAGTTGGATGAGTTTGAGAAATAAAATTAATTAAAAATAATTATGGAAAAGATTCTTGTTATTGGCGGCGTGGCAGCTGGAGCAACTGCTGCAGCCAAAGTGCGTCGCATTTCGGCAACTGCACAAATTACCATGCTCGAAGCTGGTCCGGATATTTCGTTTGCTAACTGCGGATTGCCCTATTTTATCGGCGGAGATATCAAAAGTCGTTCTAAACTGATTTTGCAAAGTCCCGAAAGTTTTAAGGAACAGTATAATGTTGATGTTCATATACATACCATTGTAACTGCCATTGATAGAAACGCAAAAACGGTTCAAACAGAGAATTCACAAACTGGTGAAATGAAAACGTTTGAATACACCAAACTCATTTTGGCACAAGGTGGGAAGCCGATTAAACCAAATTTACCCGGAGCCGATGCGGATCATGTTTTCTCGTTGTGGACATTGGCTGATATGGACAAAATCGCAGCCCATTTGGAAAATAAAAAACCCAAAACAGCGGTTGTTGTGGGTGGTGGTTTTATCGGGTTGGAAATGGTTGAAGCATTGGTGAAACGTGGTTTGAAAGTGAATGTGGTGGAAATGATGCCACACGTAATGGCGGTTATGGAAGCTGAAACAGCTGGTTTTATCGAAACTGAAATGCTTTCTTATGGCGTTGGAATTCATACCGGTGCCGGAGTTACAGCTATTTTATCACATTCGGTAAAATTGGATAATGGAAAAACGCTAGATGCAGATATGGTTTTGTTGTCCATTGGCGTTCGTCCAACCTTGCAACTGGCAAAAGATGCCGGATTGGAACCGGGCGAAGCGGGTGGTTTACTGGTGAGTGCTAACATGCAAACCAGCGATGAATCTATTTTTGCCGCTGGCGATATGGTTGAAATTGAACATCGGGTGAATGGCAAAAAAGTCAGAATTCCACTGGCTGGTCCAGCCAATCGTCAGGGTCGTATTGCAGCTGAAAATGCATTGGGCGGAAATCACACTTACAAAGGTGCAATGGGAACTTCGGTGGTTCGGGTGTTTGAAGCAGTAGCAGGAATTACCGGTTTGTCGCTGAAACAAGCTCGATCTGCTGGTATTGAAGCCGATGCTGTGGTGGTACACAAAGAACATCACACCAGCTATATGCCAGGTGCTGAAAATGTAACGGTTATGGTGGTTTACGACCGCAAAACGGGTGTGATTCTCGGAGGACAAGCGGCAGGATATAAAGGTGCAGATAAGCGCCTCGATGTTATTGCAACTGCCACAGCTTCAAAACTCACCGTCAGCGATTTGGCTGATCTGGATTTGTCGTATTCGCCACCAATCGGAACTGCCAACGATGCTATTAACATGGCAGCTTACACGGCTGAAAATAAGATGTCGGGCTTTAGTCCTTCTGTGACTGTTTCTGAAATTGATGCATTTGTAGAAAGCAAAAACCCCGTGTTTGTAGATGTACGTGATGTGTTTGCTTTTGAGAAAAGTCATATCGAGGGCGCAATTCATTTACCGCTTGAATTGCTTTTAGCACAAGTAAATAAAATTCCTGCAAATCGTGCCATTTTGCTGTACGACGAAACTGGAAAGAAAGGTCATCAGGCTTTGAGAACCTTAACTGGAGCTGGTTTTACGGATGTTACCAATATCTCTGGTGGCCATATTTCGTTGCAGCGTTTTGTTCAAGCTATTGGTTTTCAACAAATCAATATTGAAATTTTGCCAATTGTTCCAAAAACAATAGGAGAGGAGCAAACCGAAAAAGAAGAACCTGAAACAAAAATTGCAGAACAACAAGGACCATTAATTGTTGACGTGCGTACAGTTGCTGAATTCAGAACTGGTGCATATCCCGATGCGGTAAATATTCCGCTGGACGATTTGATGCGCCGACGTGACGAATTGGGAACCGACTTAAATCGTGAATTGGTGGTTTATTGCGCCTCTGGTGGTCGTTCGGCCTATGCGCAGCGTCAATTGATGCAACTCGGTTATACCAATGTGAAAAATGGTGGCGGATTATCGCAGATGATGGCAAACCGTCCAAAACCAACACCAACCGCAACCGCCAATAACAGACCGTTAATCGTTGACGTTCGTACACCGGGAGAATTTTCAGGTGGAGCATATCCGGGTGCTGTCAATATTCCATTGGATGAACTGCCAAATCGCATGGCTGATTTTGGCGACAAATCTAGAGAAATAACCGTTTATTGTGCTTCGGGAGCTCGCTCGGCTTATGCTCAACGCATATTATTGCAAACAGGATTTACTCAAGTGACCAATGGTGGCGGACTAATGCACATGATGATGCGGCATTAAAAAATGCCATAGTTCCTTAAAAATACTCGTCTTTGGCGAGGATTTTTTGGTTCTATATTTTCACGTACAAAGAAACTGACAAACTAATTTATTTAATGGGTATGCATGGATAAAATACGTATGAACAAATCAAGATGAACCGACGTTAAACAATACAAGTGTTGTGTTAGTTGTGATTTGACGGTTAGTAGCTACGGCTTCACTCAGCAAATCAGCTAATTACAGTAAAGTGAAGCCGTCGCTAAAAGCTTAACTTAACACTAGAAATTTCATAATTGTGAAATGAAAATTACAAAAGTGTGGATAAATGAAAAGGTGAAAAGATGCATTGCATGTGGTTTGTGTGAATTGATAGCACCTGAAGTTTTTAAAGTAACAAACAAAACCTTCATCAAAGAGAATGTAGATTACGACTTGTATGGAGTAGAAATATCAGAAGCAATTGAAGGTTGCCCACAAGATATAATACATATCGAAACCGTGAATTAAATCAATATTTGTAATTGACAATTAAGGCGTATATTCAAGTGAATTGCTAAATACAATTTTGCCTTTAATTGATTGAATGTATTGATTGTAAGGGCATTATTATTATCTTTGCATTTAAGAATGTTTTAGTTTTCAAAGAACATTAAACGTTATAAAAGGTATTCTAATAAATGTAAAATTCCGAATTAAGTCAATTTATACACCAATTTGCCCAATTGTTTTACCACTTACTCCTTAAAAATATGGACGGAAATTATTCAAATTCTCAACTTTTACATTTGCCTTATGTTAAAAATGATGCCTACAATGCATTAAGCATGCCAGTTTATAATTCTGCCGCTTTTGAGTTCAAAACTGCGGAGGATATGGAGGCAGCATTTGCAGGAAAAGTGGCAGAACATACCTATTCGCGCATAACTAATCCGACAGTTCAATATTTTGAAGACCGAATAAAGAAAATTACAGGTGCATCAAGTGTTACGGCATTAAATTCGGGTATGGCAGCAATATCAAATGCCATGTTTACCATCGCTAAAACAGGTAGTAATATTGTTACAACAAAACATTTATTTGGCAATACTTACACTTTTTTTTCGTCAACATTAGCTGCTTTTGGTGTAGAAATTAGATTTTGTGACCTTACAAATCCAGATGAAGTAGAATCGCATATTGATGCGAATACGTGTGCTGTTTTTCTCGAAATTATTACAAATCCCCAACTGGAAGTGGCCGATTTAATAGCCATTTCGGCCATTGCAAAACAAAAAGGCGTTCCAGTGGTAGCTGATACAACCATCGTTCCGTTTTGCGCTTTCAAAGCCAGTGATTTTGGTATAAACATCGAGGTAGTTTCGAGCACAAAATATATTTCGGGTGGCGCAACTAGCATTGGTGGACTGATTCTTGATTATGGTAATTTCGATTGGCTTTCGTCACCGAAATTGCATGTGACGGCAAAAGAATTTGGCTTGGGAGCATTCACTGCCAAACTGCGCAAGGAAATTCACCGAAATTTAGGTGCATACATGACTCCACAAGTTGCTTACATGCAAACATTGGGATTGGAAACGCTAACACTTCGCTATGAACGTGCTGCAACAACTTGTTTGCAATTGGTTCAAAAACTTGAAAAACTACCTGAAATTGAAACGATAAATTATACTGGTTTAAGTTCCAATAAATACTTTGAGCTAAGCAAAAAACAATTTGGAGATAAACCCGGCGCCATGTTTACACTAAATCTTTCTTCACGTGAGGTTTGTTTTCTATTTTTGAATAAATTGAAAATGATAAGGCGAGCAACGAATCTGTTTGATAATAAATCACTTGCCATTCATCCGGCAAGTACCATTTATGGAAATTTTACACCCGAAATTAGAAAAGATTTGAATGTGTCTGACAAGACAATCCGAATTTCAGTAGGATTGGAAGAAGTGGACGATTTGTTTGCAGATATTAAGCAAGCGTTGGCATAAATTCAGGAAAAGCTTTACAGAAAGACCGATAAATCTACATTTATCGGTCTTTCTGTTTTAAATTTATTTTTGCAGAACAGCTATACATTTTTCCAAACTTTTTTCCCAATGTGGAATGGAAATCCCGAACGTATTTTTAATTTTTGTCTTGTTCAAAACGCTGTATTGAGGACGTGGAGTACGAACAGGATAATCTTTGGTTTCTATTGCTTGAACATTGCATGAAATGCCTGCAATGCGGTGAATGGAAATGGTGAAATCGTACCAACTGCACACTCCTTCGTTCGAATAATGATAAATTCCGGGAGTAAAAGTTGTGTGACTTAGAATTTGTAGAATAACATCGGCTAAATCAGCAGCGTAAGTTGGCGTGCCAACTTGATCGAAAATCACATTTAATGAATCACGTTCTGTTCCTAACTTCATCATCGTTTTTACAAAGTTGTTGCCAAACGACGAATAAAGCCATGAAGTGCGTAAAATGATTGATTCAGAGCAAGTTTCCAATAAAGCTTCATCGCCAGCCAATTTTGATTTTCCGTAAACTGTTGCCGGACAAACGGGTTGATCCTCGGTGTATGGAATATTAGTTGAACCGTCAAAAATATAATCGGTAGAAACATGAATTACTTTTAAACCGTTTGCCGTAGCCACTTCTCCAATATTTTGGACGGCTTCAGCATTAATTTTGTAACACAGTTCAATATCATCTTCTGCCTTATCAACAGCGGTATATGCAGCGCAATTAACAATTGTATTCACCTCATTGACTTTTACAAAAGAATCAAGCGCTTTCTTGTCACAAATATCTAATTCGTCTATATCGGTGAAAATGTACTTGAATTGAGGAAAACGAACTGAAGCAAGTTGCATCTCGTTTCCTAATTGTCCATGGCTGCCGGTGATTAATACAGTTAGCATATTAAATTTTTCTTCTTAAGTTGTACGTTTTTAAAAATTCAAATCTGCATCCTTAAACAACGGATGTTTCAGGTCTTTCATTGAAACTTCAGCTTTATCGGCAGGTATTTTCCAGTCAATATCCAATTTCGGATCGTTGTACATAATTCCACGCTCTAAAGTAGGACTATAGAAATTGTCGCATTTATAAGTGAACAAAGCTGTTTCGCTTAATACCGAAAAACCATGTGCAAAACCTTGTGGAATAAGAAATTGAAGATGGTTTTCCTCAGAAAGTTCTACGCCAAACCACTGCCCGAAAGTAGGTGAGTTTTTTCGTAAATCAACTGCCACATCCCACACACTTCCAACTGCCGCGGATACTAGTTTTGATTGACTTTGTGGATTTAGTTGATAATGTAAACCACGAATTACTCCATACGAAGATTTCGATTGATTATCCTGACAGAAATTCAAATTAATACCCGCATCCTGATATGTTTTCAAATTGTATGTTTCACAAAAAAATCCCCTCGCATCTTCAAATACACGAGGTTTTATAATGAGTAAATCAGGAATGGGAGTTTGTATAATTTCCATTATTTATGTACTAAATTAATTCGTTTGCAATTTTAATTAAGTATTCGCCGTAATGATTTTTCTTCAACGGTTCTGCAAGGTTAAGTAATTGTTCTTTAGATATATAGCCGTTTCTAAATGCAATTTCTTCTAAGCAGGCAATTTTCAAACCCTGACGATTTTCGATCGTAGCAATAAAATTTGAAGCTTCTAACAAACTATCATGAGTTCCTGTGTCGAGCCAAGCCATGCCACGTCCCATCATTTTTAAACTTAGGCGTTCTTCTTCTAAATACAACCGGTTTAAGTCAGTGATTTCCAATTCTCCACGTTTAGAAGGTTTCAGGTTTTTCGATTTTTTTACCACATCGTTGCTATAAAAATACAAGCCAGTAACAGCATAATTCGATTTAGGTAGAAGCGGTTTTTCTTCTAAACTCAATACTTTTCCATTTGCATCAAACTCGGCTACTCCATAACGTTCAGGATCGTTTACATAATATCCAAAAACCACTGCACCATCTTTCATTTGAACTGCATCACGCAAAGTGCGGGTAAAATCAAAGCCATAAAAGATATTGTCGCCCAGCACCATACAAACTGAATCATCGCCAATAAATTCTTCACCAATAATAAATGCCTGAGCCAAACCATCGGGCGATGGTTGAATGGCGTAAACTAATTTAATGCCTAAATCATCGCCATTACCAAGCAAGTTTTCATATAAATGAATGTCTTGCGGAGTTGAAATTATTAAAATTTCTTTAATTCCAGCCAACATCAAAACTGATAACGGATAATAAATCATCGGTTTATCGTAAACTGGAATAATTTGCTTCGAAATGCTCTTAGTGACTGGATATAAACGAGTTCCAGAGCCTCCTGCTAATACAATGCCTTTCATAATCTATTATTTTTTAAAGGTATAAAATTTTAATTTTCTAATAAACAAAGGTAAATGATTTTTTTGAAAAAAAGGAAGAAGTTTTTAAACTTTCAAACCTTTCAAACTTTTCATTTGTCAAACCCTTCAAACTTTTCATATTTTATTCGTCAAAATCCAATTCCCCTGATTTGTAGAGCTGGTAATTACGGGCTAAAAGCACCATAAATTTACTTATTTCTGTTTGAGCTTGTAGCGTTTCTGCCGTAATTTTGGCTTTTTTCATCCGCAACAACATAATGCCATATTGAAAGTTGAAGCATAATTCAATATCCGACAGATTTGCCTGAGAATGGGAGCGAAGTTGAGATAAAAAGGGCACGACATGATAAAATTTGGCATTATAACCCGCATCTTGTCCTGATTTCAACAAAAGTCCGTGCAATTCTTCTAATTCGTTGACGATGTTTTTATTCAATTGTAAATGACCTTCAGTTTGTACATTTTCAATTCGCATCATTTCAATCAAACTTTCGTACCAGTCGTACAAACTTTTTCGTTCCTCGTCATTTACTGGATATGGCGCAATAATTCGTTCATTTAACGTGTCCAAATTCAACCCGAAAGCACGAATTAAATCCTCTACTTGCCACATATACAGCAAGTATTCACAGATATTTTCTTTTTTAAGTTTGTGTGCTATAAACATAAATTCATATACAATTTAATCATCCGTCGGTTGACGAACAGGTTTTACTATGTGCAATTAAAATAGCGACTGAAGTATAATAATGTCGTCAAAGTCATAGTCTCTTGAAACATACAATGTGTTAGAAATTCCAGTCACCTTCTTCGTCCACAAAGCTTGGTTCTACGAAATCTTCAATTTCCCGACGATCTTTTTTTGTTGGTCTGCCAGTTCCGCGGTCTCTGCCAGTTTGTCCGGCAAGTTTAGCGAGTTCAATTAGTTCTAATTGGTCAGCGGAAGTTACATTTTCCATAAAACCAGCCACTAACTTAGCATTCATGCGGTTTTCGGCAAGTGCCAACACCTTGAAAGAAAATAAAATTGGATTTCGTTTGATACAAACTACATCCCCAATTTTCACATTTCGGGATGGTTTAACTTGTATATTTTGAATTACAATTTTACCTTTTTTACAAGCCTCAGCAGCTAATGTTCGGGTTTTAAATAGTCGAACCGCCCACAGCCATTTGTCAATACGAACTTCGGATTTTATCATATTGGTCTCTTAAATCCCTAAGGTGGACTTTTGGTTAGTTTTATTTAATTAATATTCCACATATATTTCACAAGAAAATCATTAAGTCCCCCATCTAGGTGATTCAGTGGGCTTTATTTCCCATTAAACTGTGTCATTGTGAGTTGCATTCCTTGCAAGCAGAAACTTTGAATTATTTCGGCACAACGATCGGCACGTTCTGGTATCGCATTAGTCTGTTCATCAGTCCATTTTCCGAGCACATAATCTACTTGTTTTCCTTTGGAAAATTCACTTCCAATGCCAAATCGCAACCGTGGATAATTGGTGTGACCCAGAATTTCCTGAATATTTTTCAATCCGTTATGTCCAGCATCCGAACCTTGTGGTTTTAGTCTTAATGTGCCAAAGGGTAAGGCAATATCATCTACCACAGTTAACACATTTTCAATTTCAATTTTCTCTTTTTGCATCCAATAACGAAGGGCGTTTCCACTCAAATTCATAAACGTGGCTGGTTTGAGCAAAATAAGTGTGCGACCTTTCAATTTTACCTGACAGGTTGAACCATACCGGTTTTCGGTAAAAAAAACATTGGACGCCTTAGCAAAAGCGTCCAATATTGTAAAACCTATGTTGTGGCGGGTATTTTGATACTCGTTACCGATATTACCCAATCCTACAATTAAGTATTTCATAAATCAGTTGATAGTTGATAGTTGATAGTTGACAGTTCAAGCCTTAAGCTATCAACTGTCAACTGACAACTATTTTAATTATTTTCCTGCAGTTGCAGCAGCACCACGAGCAGCTCTTGTCAGTTTAACCTGAGCAACAACGGCGTTTTTAGCATTCAAGATTTCCAAATTTGGAACAGATACTTTGGCAACTTGTATTGATTTTCCTAATCCTAATTCTGTCACATCAATTACGATGTTTTCAGGAATTTGAGTATAAAGACCTTTTACTTTCAAATTACGCATTTCCAACGCCAATTTACCTCCGGCTTTCACGCCTTCTGCCAATCCTTCAAGTTTAACTGGAAGTTCAACAATTACTGGTTTTGTTTCTGTAATAGCAAGGAAGTCAATGTGTAGAACTTTATCGCTTACAGGGTGAAATTGTAACGCTTTCATAATCGCTTTTGTTACTGTTCCCTCAATTTCCAAGTTTACAACATATACTTCTGGAGTATAAATCAATTTGCGAATTTCGCTAACAGTAGTGGTGAAATGAACGTTCGCAGTTGTTCCGTATAATACGCAAGGTACATTGTCAACTACACGTTCAGCTTTGGTGGCTTTTTTGCCAAGGTCAGTTCTCACTGTTCCTTTTAAATCAAATGTTTTCATTTAGTTTTTTTATTGTGTTACTCAAAATTTAAGCGTTTATTTTTACGTGATTAGTCGCTTAATTTCCCATCACACTTTCTTTCTCAAAAAAGTGGCACAAAGGTAGTTATAATTTTGGAAAATTGCAAGATTTCCATTTAAGAAAATTGAAATCTTGCGTCAAATGACCTATTGAATAACAATTGCAAGTGAAAATGAAGCAATTTTTCATAAATATTTTTAGCAATACGGTTAGTAATTCAAAAAAAAGTATTATATTTGCGGGCTCAAAAAGCGGAAACAAAATTTATTCATTTTTTAAAGTTAGGGAGGAAACAAGCAATAGCTAAACAATTAACCATCAGGCCTCAAAGAGGTAGAGTGAAAGAGCAACCCAATCGTATAAACGAGAAAATAAAAGGGTTAAAAGAAGTTCGTTTGGTAGGCGACAATGTAGAACAAGGTGTTTTTTCGTATGAAGAAGCCATTCGTATTGCCGACCAACTTGAATTAGATTTGGTGGAAATATCGCCAAGTGCTGTGCCGCCGGTTTGTAGAGTTGTTGATTACCAGAAGTTTTTGTACCAACTTAAAAAACGCGAAAAAGAGGCAAAAGCCAAAACTTCAAAAGTTATTCTGAAAGAAATACGTTTCGGTCCACAAACCGACGAACATGATTACAATTTTAAATTGAAACATGCTATCGGATTTCTAAAAGAAGGTTGCAAAGTTAAAGCCTATGTATTTTTCAAAGGTAGATCAATTCTGTTTAAAGAACAAGGCGAAGTACTATTACTCCGTTTTGCCAGCGCTTTAGAAGATTACGCAAAAGTAGATCAACTACCACAATTGGAAGGTAAACGCATGATTATCATGTTTTCACCTAAAAAAACAAAGTAATTGATTGCCAAATTCGGATTACACAACTAAAAATAAGTAACAATGCCAAAAATGAAAACTAACTCCGGTGCCAAAAAAAGGTTTACCCTTACCGGAACAGGAAAGATCAAAAGAAAACATGCTTTTAAAAGCCACATTTTGACAAAAAAAACAACAAAACAAAAACGTAACTTAACTCATTCAGCCCTTGTTCACAAAGGCGATGTGACTAACGTTAAAGAAATGCTTTGCTTGAAATAGTCAATTTCGGAATTTTAAATCACATTTTTCTTAGTCAAAAATCAGAATGCTTTTAGCCTCAAGTTCGCACTAAAATGCGACGCTAACATTCACAAATCATTTAATTATGCCAAGATCAGTAAATCACGTTGCTTCACGTAAAAGAAGAAAAAGAATTTTAAGCCTCACCAGAGGTTATTTCGGTGGCCGTCGTAATGTATGGACCGTAGCCAAAAACACATGGGAAAAAGGGTTGCAATATGCATACCGTGACCGTAAAAACAAAAAACGCAGCTTCCGTGCCTTGTGGATTCAACGTATCAACGCTGCTGCACGTTTGGAAGGTATGTCGTATTCAAAGTTAATGGGCGCTTTACACGCTTCAGGTATCGAAATGAACCGCAAAGTCTTAGCCGATTTAGCTATGAATCATCCGGAAGCTTTTAAAGCTATCGTATTGAAAGCTAAAAACGCATAAGAATATTTCTTGTTAATAATTGAAAGCCGTTGAATGAAAATTCAGCGGTTTTTTTGGTCGTGCGTGTTTGATAATAAGCTAATAGGATGATTCTTGTTAGTATCCTATTCGCATGTATTTTTTTTTGAAAACTAGATAACGATTTCAAGAAAATGATTAAAAGAGTAAGTGGAAAAGGAGTTGTGACATTTAGTGTATGAAAATTCGCATTTAGTGTATTGATAGAACAGAAATACCTCACTATATTTGCGAGTTACTTAATTTAATCGTATTTTTCAGTCTAGCTTGTTTTTGCGTTATTTTGCTTATTATAGTTCATATAGTTTTATTTGATATATAAACGGGATTTTCAATAACACTTTAATTCCATCAAAATGAATAAAATAGCCCATTTCAGATTTTTTTTGTAGTTGTTTTCATTGTAAATAACATAGTCGCATTTTCACAATGGACTAGTTTCCCATTTCGCTCAGAAACAGAATTTAATTCTGGTGCAGCTGGTGGTGAAGGAGAACAGTATTTACAAGAGTTATCACGTTGTCTTACCCAGCCCGATTATATTTATGCAGGGCATGATGTTGGTGGCTCATGGCGAAGTGTTGATGGTAGTACAACATGGAAAAAATGCCTTGACAAAGGATTGTATTTAGCTTACAGTCAATCTATAGAAGTTGATCCTGTAAATCCGGATAAAGTATTTATCACAGTCGACCAAGGGGTATTTGGCCCGGAAAAGTTAAGGATTTTCAAGGCATATATCAATCTATAGACGGAGGGAAAAACTGGACACTGGTTTTAAATTCGCCACAAGCCATAGTGACTGTAATGAAATAAAATGACGGTTTTATAATTTTATTTTGTATCTTTGTATCATGAATGATGATGAAAAGTTACTTGAAAAAATGAATGCTATTTTGCCTTTGCTAAACGAACCTCAAAAACGGATTTATTTAGCATCTGAATCACTTTATCTTGGTCGTGGAGGTAAAACAAGGATTGGAAAACTAACAGGAGTCTCTCACAATACGATCAACAAAGGAATTGCGGAGATTGTTTCAGGCAAGCCAATCCAATTTAATGCGCAATTAAGGAGAACAGGAGGCGGTCGAAAGAAGAAAATAACCACTGAAGTCTGGGGTGAAATAAAACAATTCATTGAGCCTCATACTAGAGGAGAACCCCAATCTTCGCTTCAATGGGTAAGTAAAAGCCTAAGGAATATTGAAGCTGAATTAAAAAAGAATGGTAAGTATATCAG
>JBBRHJ010000036.1:0-18575 GCA_038222885.1 Bacteroidales bacterium
AACGGAACATCGAAATACTCTGTCAGCGTTCTATTATCTTCATAACATTCTAATTTATATAAACTCTAAAGAATATAATTTTACAAATAAAAATAAGGGCAGACTTCTTTCTAATCCGTTTATTACTAAGTGTTTCAATAAAAAAAAGAATGGTTTTCTTATATGTGCAGCCCCTCAGTAGCAGTATTACAACAACAAAACAACTTCCCTTATTCCCTTATTTTATGAAAATTAAATAAATCAAGGCTTTGTGATTTTGTAACTTCGCGCTAACTTATATTGTTTTAATCAAGATTTTTTTAAATTTATTATTTCTCTGCCCAAAGAGATAAGCAGTTGAAAAAAAAGGCACTGATCGAAGATAGTGATTTGATAGTATGTCGAAAATACAACATCCGATTAATCAGCGTTTATCGGCCATCTATTCTTTTGTGTTTTCTATAAAAAAGATATTACTCCTCCCCAAGTACTTATTTCAGTTCGTCTCAGAAATATTTTTATAAATATAATCCAATAAAGTGAAAAAAATCAAAGCTATTTGTTATTTTTGAGGGTTAAAAAAACCCCTAAAAATTAAAACATATAGAAAACATGGAGCAAACTGATAAACAGTTAGAAATCATCAATAAAGTATTAGACATGCTTAGCATAGTTTATGACAGTAATGATTTTAATTTTGACAGAAACCTAGGTCAGAAATTTCAGTTAATTTTTGAATCGGTTAAAAGTATCCATTTAAATCAAATTGTTGTTGATTTTGATCCAAAGGCAAATTCATTATTCTCCGTTACAAAAAATTTTGAATTAATTGATAAAAAATTTGAACGTTTGTTGAAATGGAAATCCAACTATAAAGAAATTACAGCTTTTAAGCAAGAATTAGAGACTGATGTGGAACAGTTTATAACCAAACAATCTAATTTTAACGTAAACTACGGTACAACAGAAAAAGATACAATCAAGTATTATTATATCAATACTTCTATCAGATTACTGAAAGTAAAAGATGATTTCAGCAAAGTAAAAGAGGTTATATTTGAGAGCTTAAAAGCAGCAGCATGGATAATTACAAAACCTAATACAGCAGAAACCTCAGTTTCAAAAACCTTTACATTAGCACCAGCAAAAAAAGAAGAGTTTTTTGCAATTATTGCTGAAATGTACGAACATCAATTTTTCTCAACTACAAGTACAGAGTTGATTACAAAACATGATGTGTTGATAGCATTTGGCAATTTAATGCAAATAAAACTAGAGGAACTACCAACATCAGCTGCGATGCCTACCATAGCAAAACTTATTTCCACCCCAGTTTCAGTTAGATCCTTCCCCGATTACCTGCTTTATCAAGAGAAGGAAAAACTGGCAACAGCCTTAAAAAATGAATTTTCAACTGAAAAAGGAAAATCAATTCGTATCATGATTGAAGCCCTTATTCAATATAACCCACCACTGCTCTCAATTGGAAACCGTGGAAATAAAGATTTATACAATGCTATAAATCTTTATTTTCAAAGAAAAATTGGTTCTTATTCAGGCATATTCTCAGGTTTCGACCAGAATAGTATCACTCGAAATGACATTGAAAATTTCCAAATCAAAATAAAACATTTGATCGGTGTTATTGAAGAAGGCAAAACTACTTGATTAATCTTGATTGTTCTTGATTAATCTTGATTAAACTTGTTTGTTCTTGAATACAAGAATAAACAAGTCGTCAACTCATTCATATTCAAAGATTATCCTATTTCTTTGCAGCACAAATAACAACGTGCTGCATTTTTTTTTGCACTAAAAAAATAAAGAAATATGATGTTTTATCTTGTTTACCGACCACCACCCCGCAACCCCACTGGCCAGAGGTTTAGTATCCATATAAGGAATAGATACTCAACTTCAAATCAAAGATTTTACTTGTAGAGTGATAATCTTTACTTACTCAAATTAATTTTTCTGTTTAAATATTTTAATACTTTTAAATATATGATTTTAATAAAATCAAAACTTGTTCGACTCTCCAATGAGTCACTTGCAATTTTAGCTTTGCGTATTATTGATACAGTATATAAGTCTGAAATTGCTGCTGCAAAAACCACGAAACAATTTGTGGCTTTGAAAGAAGTAAATGAACGTTTCCAGCAGGCTGTAGAACCTTATAGTAATAAACAGACATCGGATGCAATTGATGCAAAGTTCATTGAAAGAAGAAATCTGTTTGTAGCTGTGTATGTGTATATTCAGGGCCTGCTTAATTCGCCCGATGAGGAAATAAAGGCGGCTGCCACTGTTCTTTTTGACATAATCAATAAATATGGTAAAAATTTCAGTTTTCTGAAAATTGCGGATCAGTCATTGAGATATATCCGTATTATTGAATCCTTGAAAAGTGCGGAATACGCTGCTGCACTCACTAAAACTTTACTTACTGATAAATTGCAACAGCTCGATACTTTGCAACAGGCATACGAAGAATTGTATATGAGCCGTAGTAATATGAGAAAGCGAATTACTGCTTCTACAATGCGAACCGAAATGATAGCTGCTATCCGTTCGCATTACGAAGAAAGTAACTGGATGGAAAGTCAGTCTGGATTGCTTGAATGGAAGAGCTTGTGTCATAATATCGATATGCGTTTTGGCGAAGTAAATACAACTTCTGCAAAGCAAGCTCCAATTGCTGAAATTGTAAAAAACGACTTATCTGCCTAATCTATTTCTTTTTATTCTTTAACATCAAACTCCGTGTAAGTGATTCTTGCACGGAGTTTTTTTCTGTCCAGATGTAAACTACAAATCCCTGACTTTAATCGTAAGTATGCAACTCATTTCATGTTTTTTTCAATAAAATATTACAAAAGTGTTCCCTCCTGATATTTTTTGCAATCCTAAAATTACAAAAACATTTTTATTCTCATTTTTTTTGCTTTGTAATATTACTAAAGCTATCCCACACAGTATTTTTCCGTTTCCTCATTTTACAATTGCTGTTATATTAACAAATATTAGGTTTGTAATATTACAACGATCATTCCTATTAACAAATATTTTTTTGTAGTTTTATAGTGCTAATACTTAATAGGATTTATGGTGGCTGTAAAAATTAGATTATAAAAGCTAAGCGGAGAGTTTTAAGCTATAAGTACTTTTGGCTTAAATTGCCTTTATAACTTGTATTTAGCAAATATTATATCTTGGATATTTAAAAATAATTCATACATTTGCGATACATAATTTTAACCTAATCAATTTCGAGTAGAAGTATCTCAAAAATAATTTCTGAACTGAATACTTGTACAATTTCCATTGTTTTACTGTTACTTGAAGTATGTGAAATGGAGTTACTATATTTGACCAAGTTTCAATACTGCTTTGTAGCAAATATCCTACTTATAGCCTTGCTTCCGTAAGTAAACTTTGGGAATTGATTATCAGCATATTGACGGTTGTTAATAAATAGAATTAAAAGAAAAAAAACATATATGAGTTTAAATACACAGAATCTACAACCAATTATAAACTTCATCTGGACAGTAGCAGACGATGTATTGATTAATAAATTCCTTGAAAACCAGTATCAAGACGTAATTCTTCCAATGACAGTTTTAAGACGATTGGATTTAGCTCTTGAACCTACCAAAGACAAAGTACTGAAAACAAATGATGAATTCAAAACCAGAATTGATAATTTATTTGGCTTATTGACAAGTGAGCAGCACGGAAGTGGTTTGGCATTTTACAATACTTCGCAGTTTACTATGAAGAAATTGTTGGATGACCCGAAAAATATTGATACCAACCTTTTAGATTATCTGAATGGATTTTCTGAAAATGTGCAGGATATTATAAGCAAGTTTAAATTCCGCAATCAGTTAGAAACATTTGAATCAACCGGAATAACGTTTTCGCTCATTGAGAAGTTCTGTAATCCAAAAGTAGAATTAAGCCCCGACAAAATATCGCCAATGGCTATGGGATATATGTTTGAGGACTTGATACGCCGATTCAACGAAAAAACGAACGCAGCAGCAGGACGACACTTTACACCGAGAGAAATCATTGAATTAATGACTCATTTGGTGTATTTGCCTGTAAAAGACAAGATTCAAAAAGGGACATTCTTAGTGTATGACCCTTGTGCAGGTTCGGGTGCAATGCTTACACAGTCTAAGGCATTTGCCACCAATCCAGAAGGAGAAATAAAATCAACAGCAACTTTCCACCTATACGGACAGGAAAACACAGGCGAGATGTACGCTGTTTGTAAATCGGATATGTTATTGAAAGGTGAAGACCCAGATAAAATAAAGTTTGGTTCTACGCTCAGTGAATATGGTTTTGACCCTGATTTGAAATTCAATTTCATGCTGACCAATCCACCTTATGGAACAAGTTGGAAACAAGACATGGACAACTTAAATGTAGGAACAGAAAAGAAGATAAGTATTGTTGACAAGCGATTCAATCTAGCTATCAAAAACTTCAAAGGAGAATTAGAAGAAACTTGCTTGACATCACGTAGCAACGACGGACAATTGATGTTTATGCTTCATATGCTAAGTAAAATGAAAGACACTAAAGATGGTGGAAGCCGCATTGCTTCTGTTCAAAATGGTTCAGCTCTGTTTACAGGCGATGCAGGAAGTGGTGAAAGTGGAATTAGACAATACATTATCGAAAATGATTTGTTGGAATGTATCATTCAATTGCCATACAATATATTTTATAATACTGGCATTGCTACCTATGTGTGGATTCTTAGTAATCAAAAAGAAAAATATCGAAAAGGAAAAGTACAATTAATTAATGCATCATCTGATAGATTCTATAATAAGATGATAAAAGGATTAGGGGATAAAAAAGTAGAACTAACTTCTAAAAATATTCTTGACATTCAGAATATGTATTTTGCATTTGAAGAGAATGAATACAGTAAGATATTTGATATTCAAGATTTTGCATTTTATCAAATTAACGTACATCAACCTGAAAAAGATGAAAAGGGTAATATTGTTTTAGATACAAAAGGAAAACCTAAATCAGATAGTGCATTAAAAGATATTGAAAATGTACCTATGAATGAAAGAATAGAAGATTATTTTAAACGGGAAGTCCTTCCTTATGCTCCCGATGCATGGTATGATAAATCGAAAATGAAATTGGGTTATGAAATTGCATTCAATAAATACTTCTATAAATACGAGCAAGTAAGGGGCTTGGATGAGATTTCAAAAGATATTCTTGCTTTAGAGGCTGAAACTGATGGATTACTAAAAGAAATTGTTGAGTAAATGAAGAACCCTATAAAATATCCAATCTATAAAGAGTCTGATGTTGTATGGCTTCATGAAATTCCATCTCATTGGAAAATCGTTAAAGCCAAGCGTATATTTCATGAAACTTCAATTAAAAATCATCCCGACGAACCTTTGTTGGCTGCAACTCAAACTAAGGGAGTGATTCCAAAAGCATTGTATGAAAACACAACTGTTACCGCAACAAAAAATTTTGAGACACTGAAATTTGTCAAAAAAGGTGATTTTGTTATAAGCCTTCGTTCTTTTCAAGGAGGTATTGAATATGCACACTATCAAGGTATAATAAGTCCTGCATATACTATTCTTGAACCACAAGAAAAAGTTGTACATAACTACTACCGTTATCTATTAAAATCCAAGCATTATATTAGTGGTTTAACATTATTGGTTACTGGAATTAGAGAAGGTCAAAATATTGACACAGGTAAATTCAAAGACTCATTTCTTCCAGTTCCGTCAAAGGTAGAACAAACCCAAATTGCAGCATTCCTCGATTACAAACTCTCAAAAATCGACCGTTTTATTCGCAAGAAAAAACAACTCATAAAACTTCTTAACGAACAAAAAGCGGCTATAATAAAGGATGCAGTTACCAAAGGTTTAAATTCTAATGTAAAAATGAAACCTTCTGGAATTGAAAGGTTGGGAGATATTCCTGAACATTGGAAGGTTATCAAATTAAGACATTTAGCTAAAATAAAAACTGGTCGAACTCCAAAAATTGAAAGTTCGTCAATTAATTACTTTGAATATGGGACTATTAATTGGTTCACACCTGGAGATTTTGGAAAAGAAGGACTTTTGTCTTATGCAAAACGAAAAGTATGTTTTGAGGCAATACAAAATAAGCAAATTGAATTATTTCCTGCTGATACAGTTTATTTAATTGGAATTGGCGGTACGATTGGGAAAGTAGGATTTTGTAAAAATAAAGCTTCCGCTAACCAACAGATTAATGCAATAATTTTTAACAGTAAGATTATCCCAAAGTTTGGTTATTATTCATTGAAATGTTCAAAGCATCAAATTGATTTATTAGCAGATTTTACAACTCTTCCAATTCTAAACCAATCGAAAACAAAGGAAATTTTAATTCCATGTCCAAATCACATTATTGAACAAATAGACATTGTTAGTTTTATCGAAAAAGAAACTTCGAAAATTGATAAAATAATCTCAACAATTGAAAATGAAATCGCTCTAACCCAAGAATACAAAACCGCCTTGATAGCCGAAGCTGTAACAGGTAAAATTGATGTGAGGGATTTTGAAATTCCAACATCGTTGGAAGTAGAAAGCTATGAAGAATTGGAAGAAGAATTGGGTATGGTGGCAGAAGTTGAAGCGGAATATGAATTATTGGACAAAAATTAATATATTTGTATTATGGAACAAGAAATAATCATGCAAAATATTGATTCAGATTGGGAGGATGATATTGAACAAGAACTCGTTGACGAGTCAACGAGTTTAATGGATAAACCATTCGACCCTACAAAAATTAATATTGAGACAAAAACCCCATCATTGGATACTTTGATAAATAGAATTCAAAGCAAATCAGTTGCAATGAACACAGAGGAGTATTTTCAACGTAAAGATGACTTATGGGATGTTGTTAAGCAAAGTCGTTTGATAGAATCTATTTTAATACGTTTTCCTCTCCCAGCTTTTTTCTTTGATGCTACAAAAGAGAGCAACTGGTTAATTGTTGATGGTTTACAAAGACTTAGTTCTATTCGAAATTTTTGTGTAACTAAAACCTTAAAACTTACTAAATTAGAATTTCTTTCTCAGTTGGAAGGCTTTGGTTGGGACGATCTGGAAGAGGATTTACAAAGGCTAATTAAAGAAACACAAGTTGTAATTTATAAAATTATGCCTGGAACTCCGACCGATGTTAAGTTCAATATTTTTAAACGAATAAATACGGGCGGTTTAATTTTGGAACCTCAGGAAATAAGACATGCATTATTTCAAGGTACACCAGCCATATTTATTTCAGAATTGGCAAAAAACAAAGCATTTATTGATGCTACAGGTGCACGTATTAAAACCCATCGCATGTTAGATCGCGATTTTGCAAATCGTTTTTTAGCTTTTTATCTTTTTGGTGCTGAAGATTATCAACCTGATCTCGATACTTTTATGAGTAAGGCAATGGCAATGTTAAACACCTTGACTTCAGAACAGTTGGACAAAATAAAGAATGATTTTACAAAAGCAATGGAGCTTTCCATATTAATTTTTGAGGATGAAGCTTTTAGAAAAGTTAGAGGCTCTTATCAGCGTAAGCCACCAATAAATAAGGCATTATTCGATGCTATTGCTGCACAATTTGCCCGCATTTCAGATTCAGAAAGGAAAGCATTACAATATAACGGAACCAAATTTAAGGAGAGTCTTAAAGAAAAGCTTGCTAATGATGAGAAATTTTTTAGCTCTGTAACAAGCTCCACAGGAGATAAAGGTAAAGTTCAGTACAGGCATGGGGAAATTCTAAAATTAATACAACTATATACTATAGAATCATGATTGAATCAATTGAAATTAAGAATTTTAAATCAATAAAAAATAAATTCTTCCATTTACGTAATCTCAACATTTTGTTAGGTTTAAATGGAATGGGAAAATCGTCCTTTATACAAAATTTGTTGGCTTTCAGGCAATCTGAAAACATCTCAAAAGGCGAATTAAAATTAAACGGAGACTACGTAAATATTGGTACAACTAAAGATGCATTATATCAATACGCTAAAAAGTCTCCATTATCAACTCACTTGATATTTGATAGTAAAAACGAATTAAAATATTTATTTGACTATGTTATTGAATCCAATGTATTTAGAGCAACAAATTTGGGAGCAGACATTTATGGCGAATATCAAACAAATGCCAATTTCTTAGACTATGAATCATTGTTTAGTGAGAATTTTCAATATCTAAACGCGGAAAGAGTTGCACCATCTTCATATATGCCTAAAGACTATGTTTCAGTTGTTGAATTAAAAGACATTGGCAATCAGGGTCAATTTACATCTCATTATATTGAAATATTTGGCAACGATGAAATAATTATAGATGCTTTAATTCATCCGAACTCGAAGGTGAAAGATGAAGTAACAGGTGACGAAATAATTGTAAAAACACTAATAAACCAGATTAATTTATGGATGGGCGAAATTTCGCCCAATGTCAATATCCTAACTACTTCCATTTCATCTGATAATGTACTGTTAGAATATGTTTTCAAACAACCAAATTTAGGTAATACGAATCGCTTTAAACCTGAAAATGTGGGCTTTGGTATTACTTATAGTTTACCTGTGGTTGTTGCTTTACTAAAATCAAAACCGGGTGATTTATTGATTATTGAAAATCCAGAATCTCATATTCACCCAAAAGGCCAAGCCCAATTGGGCAAACTGATGGCAATAGCTGCTATGAATGGTGTCCAAATTATTGTTGAAACTCATAGTGACCACATAATAAATGGTGTTCGTGTTGCTGTAAAAGAGGGTAACATTGATAAGGACAAAGCATTGATCTATTATTTTGAAAAAGTTATTCAATCGGACGAACAGTACTCAAAAATTACTAATGTTGAGATAGATAGAAAAGGTGAATTAAGTGATTATCCCAAAGATATGCTTGATGAGTGGAACGATCAATTAATGAAACTGCTTTGATATGAATATAGCTTTTAACGAAATTTCAATACGTCCTTTTGCGGAATCGCCGCATACATTAAAGGTACATTTTATAAATTTAGGAAAAACGGTTAAAGCGTTAAAGACTAATTATAATATTTCTCATTTGATTTTTCCAAGCAATCTTGCAGAGATTGAGGTGCTACCTGAGCTGTCAATTCATCAATGGTTAGAAGACCTGAATGGCTTAGAAAAACAACAAATCATGTCTTTAATAAGCAAAAAGCCTTTTAGCAATGATTTTTTGGATGGAAGTGAAGTGGATATTGACTCCTATGTTTTTAGTAATATAGAACTGGGTATTGATGAAGATATTTGTACTGGCTTAGGTTTAGCACATTTATACCAAACATCCACGATAAGCTTAAATACAGATATTTTTTGGAAAAACGATAGAATTTTACTTAACATTCTCGATTACACTACAGAAGAAAGAACTTCTGTATCAGTTTCAAATTGTTGTTTGGAAGAATTAACAGAGGATTTTAGAACTTGGTTAGTTGAAAATGCAGAAGTAGTATTGGTTACTACTGATTTAGAACCATCAGACAAACTAATTCATCTAAGAGATGATCACGGTAAAGACATCTTGGATACATTTGCTAAAAAATTAAGGAATTCAAATTATGTAGTTTCCATTATAAATTCGTTACCATTTAATTCAAACACTTCTCGATTTATTCGGAAATGTTATTCGGATGGAAAAGTTGAAATTGTGTTACATTGGGAAGATCAAGGTATAGGTATGATAGTGCAAACAACTGGAAGAACTTACCATGAAACAATTGCTATTGCAGAACTTTTGAAGGATAAATACGACCGTTAATGAACAAAACAACAGACACTACTGAACCAGGCTTAGAAGCTCACATCTCTCAATACTTAGTAGATGAGAATCAGTATTTGCTTCGAGTCAATAAGGCTTACAATAATGTAGCCTGTTTGGATAAGGAATTGTTATTTCGATTTCTGGAAGCAACACAACCCAAAGCTGTAGCCAAGCTCAAGACCTATCACAAGGATCTTTATGAGACGAAAATAATTACCCGACTGAACGATCAGATTCAGGCTAAAGGAATTATTGAAGTGTTACGTAAAGGGATAACAGACGGCTTTACCGATACAAAATTGCATTTGTTTTACGACAAACCAGTTTCTGCCTACAATGTAGAGGCTAATGCTTTGTATGGAGCTAATTTGTTTTCGGTAATGCGGCAAGTTTATTTCTCGCCTAAGGATACAAAATCCTTGGACATGATGATATTTATCAATGGTATTCCTATCATATCATTTGAATTAAAAAATGAGCTTACCAAACAAAACGTACAACTCGCCATAAAACAATATAAAGAAGACAGAGACCCAAATGAAGAATTGTTTCGGTTTGGAAGGCTCATGGTTAACTTTGCAGTGGATACCGAAGAAGTATGGATGTGTACACAATTAAAAAAGGAAAAGTCTTATTTTCTACCTTTCAATAAAGGTTATAAAAATGGTGCCGGAAACCCACCGAATGATAATGGCATAAAAACAGATTATTTGTGGAAAGAAATTTTGAAAAAGTCAAATCTTACTGACATTATTCAGAATTATTGCCAATTAATAACAGAGGAAAAGGAGTACATTGACGATAAGGGTAAAAGTAGAACTCGAAAAGAAAAGAAACTTATTTTTCCACGATATCATCAATTGCTGGCAGTGCGTAATCTTTTAGCCGATGCCAAAGAAAAAGGTTCTGGACAAAAATATTTAATTCAACATTCTGCTGGTTCAGGAAAATCGAATTCAATTTCTTGGTTAGCACATCAATTAGTTGGTTTACACGACAAAACTGGAAAAAACAATATTTTTGATACTGTAATTGTAGTAACCGACCGCCGTGTTTTAGATGCTCAAATCCGAAATAATATCAAGCAATTCCAACAAGTGATCGGTGTTGTTCAAGCTATTACAGAAGGCAGTAAACAACTCAAAAAAGCACTTGAAGAAGGGAAAAAAATCATCATTACTACAATTCAAAAATTTCCTCACATTGTAGAAGAAATAGAAGAATTGCCAGGGACTAACTTTGCCATAATAATTGACGAAGCACACAGCAGTGCAAGCGGACAAATAATAAGAAAGCTAAATAAAACTTTATCGCAGTCAATTTTAGATCAAGCTGATAATGATGAAGATATTTTAGATGAAGATGGCGATACAGTAACAAATGAAGACATGATGGTTTTAGTCATTCGGTCGATGAAAATGATGACCAATGCTAGTTATTTCGCATTCACTGCTACCCCCAAAAATAAAACATTAGAATTATTCGGCGTTCCATTTCAGGATGGTGATAAAACTAAATTCAAAGCATTTCATTTGTATTCAATGAAACAAGCTATTGAAGAAGACTTTATTAAAGATGTTTTATTGAATTATACCACCTATCAGAGTTATTATGCTTTACTCAAAAAAATAGAAGACGATCCAGAATACGACAAACTGAAAGCCCAAAAGAAATTAAAGCATTATGTAGAAAGCCATGAACATGCAATAAAAAAGAAAGCTGTTTTAATTATTGAGCATTTTATGGATAATGTTATTCGCAAAAAACGAATGGGTGGTATGGCTAAAGCAATGTTGGTAACAAGTTCAATAGCCAACGCAGTAAAATACAAGATTGCATTTGATGATTATTTGCATAAAATCAATAGTCCATACAAAGCTATTGTAGCTTTTTCTGGTGAAATAGATGGACAAACAGAAGCCAATTTAAACGGGTTTTCGAGTGCTGCGATTCCAAAGGAATTTGAGAAAAATGTTTATCGCTTTTTATTGGTTGCGAATAAATTCCAAACAGGTTTTGACCAGCCATTGCTTCATACCATGTATGTTGACAAAAAATTAGGTGGAGTAAATGCTGTTCAAACGCTTTCAAGACTTAATAGAAGTCATCCATTAAAAAAAGAAACTTTTATTCTTGACTTTGCCAATTCTACTGAAGAAATTGAAAAAGCATTTAAACCTTATTATGAGTGTACTATTCTAGGTGAAGGAACTGATCCAAATAAATTGTTTGACTTACAAGATGCTTTGGATAATTTTCAAGTTTATACCAAAGAACAAGTTGTTGAATTCTCAGATAAGATATTGGCTAATGTGCCAATTGACCAACTTCATGCTATTTTAGACAGATCATCAGCCATTTTCAGGAATGATTTTGAAGAAGAACAACAAGCTGATTTTAGAGCAAAAGTAAAAACCTATGTTCGTCTGTATATATTTCTATCTCAAATTGTACCTTTTGAGAATCCATATTTAGAAAGGCTTTATATATTCCTGAATCATTTGCAAAACAAATTAGGTGGCGAAACTCCACTTGATTTAGCACAAGGCATTTTGGATAATATCGACATGGACAGTTACCGATTACAATTGGAGGCAACTACCAGTATTGTAATGGAACAAGGTGAAGATTTAAAACCAATTCCTACAGATATGAGAGGAGGGTCAAGTGAATCTGAAATAGACAGACTTTCCAATATTCTGCAAACTTTTAACGACCGATATGGAACACAGTTCGAAAGTGCTGATAAAGTGAGGCAAATGGTTGAGAGTATTGCGAATGATGTGGCAAAAAATGTAGAATTGCTTAATTCTATGAAATATTCAGACGAACAAAATGCAAGAATCACAAATGATAAAATAGCTCAACAAGAATTACTTAAACACGTTACTACAAATTTTGACTTTTATAAATTAATTACTGACAATAAGGAAGCAAAAGAAGATTTTAATGCCATGTTGTTTGGCATGGTAAAAGAAATATTTAATCGTGGAATAAATCAGGGAATATAAAAAACAGTTTAATATTTTTAATTGATTGAAAACTAAACTATTGTGAAGAGTGTGTTTAATTAATCTATCGTAATATTAAATTGAATATCTCAGAATAAATTAGCATTATGGCAACATTTCTCGACATATCCGATTGGCAGGAGAAAATACATTATCAAACGGGAGGTACCCGTAGTAAAGCTGTTATGGAGAATCCCATGAATAATGCTTTGTATTTTTTCAAAAAATCAATACCTAAATACAAACATGAATTTTGGTCTGAAATAATTGCATCAGAAATAGGTACAGAATTGGGATTTGATCTGTTGAAATATGATATTGCCAATAAAAATGGAGAAATAGGCTGTATTTCTAAGTTGATGATAGATATAGGATTTCAACAACTTACCGAAGGTATAAATTTTCTACAAGGATATGACAATTCCTATATGCCAGAAGAAAAAGGATCGTATGATAAATACACTTTTCAATTTATTGTAAATGCTCTACACGAATATAAACTAGAAAAGACAATTCCCAATCTAATCCAAACAATAATATTTGACAGTATAATCGGAAATGGTGACAGACATCAGGAAAATTGGGGCTACATCATAAATACTAGAGTTAAAGATTTGAAGTTCAATAACAAATTGATGAATAGTCCTACTTTTAAAAGTTTCGTAAAAACCATTATATTTGTTCGTTTTATTAGAACCTTTATAAGCAAAAAAGTAAGAATACATCAACTAGAAAAATTAATAGAAGATTATAAAGGAGTCTATTCCCCAATTTATGATAGTGGTAGCTGTTTAGGGCGAGAGTTGGATGATGATAAGATAGATTTATTGCTTAAAGATAAAATGATGCTTAATGCTTATATATCAAAAGGCAAATCGGAAATAAGATGGGATGGCCCAAAATTAAAACATTTTGAATTAATTAAACAGATTAATAATAAATATCCACATATTGTAAAAACTACAATTACTGAAGTTATAAAGAACTTTAATGAACAAAATATCAGAAGAATTGTATTAGATATAGATAAGAGTCTGCCAGAAAACTTAATTGAACACAAATTGCCAGATAATCGCAAAGAATTAATAATTAATTTGATAACTTTGCGAATCGAAAGATTAAAAGAACTACAAGAATGAAAGCTATTGGAAACATATATTTAACTTGGCGAAAAGGCAAAGGCAATAGTCGGACGGCTATTGCTGTGATAAAACGCAATGTTACTAATGGCGTTCGTTTCCAATATATCGAAAGTGGTGTAGAGAAAGCTACATTAGAGGGTTTTAAAGGTTTTACTGATTTTCCAGATACAAATAAAGTGTATAATGAAAATGTTTTGGAAATACTGGGAAAGAGATTAACTAATCCGGATCGTGACGATATACAAAAGTACTATGACTTTTGGGAAATTAGACCTGAATTTAAAAATGATAAATACTATTTGTTAGCACATACTCAGGGTTTATTAGCTACTGATAATTTTGAATTTCTGGCTGATTATTCCCCTGTTGCGGGATTGAGTTTTATAAGTGAAATTTGCGGTTTATCTCACACCCATCCTACTGTTGACCTATTTAAAGAAGGAGAAATACTAAATTGGAAGCTTAATAAACAAAACCCATACGACAACAAAGCGGTTGAAGTGTATAAGGGAGATTTCAGGTTAGGAAATGTAAAACTAATTCATTGTAATGTTTTTCATAAGCCAGGTGCTGGAAATCTTAAAATAAAAGTGAAGAGTATTGAACAGAATGGTCACTTGAATCGGGTATTTATCATTATTTCATTATAGAATTCAAATAAAATCATAATTGGAATGAGGCAGCAGGCATAAGTTTGTTGCCTTATTTGTAATTCACATTCACTATTGTCCGATAAATAATGATAGAAGTTTTTTAGTACGATTTGTTTGTAATCAGTAATCGCGCTGAATATAACAAGATAATTACAAAAAGGATATAAACAAAATGAGGTGTTTTTATGGAAGCAATATTCAAGTTGCATTTACAACTTGAATATTGCTAAGATAAAATTCCTCCTATGAGAAGATATATCAAAATCATTCTCGCCATTCTCCTTTTTCTATGCCTTGCTGATATGCCTTATGGTTATTACCAATTCGTCAGGATGGTTGCATTGATAGTTTTTGCCATGCTGGCTTACGGTGCTTATGAAAATAATCAAATGCAGCTAATGATTTTATACATGGGTTTGGGTTTATTGTTTCAGCCTTTCTTTAAAATTGCATTGGGTAGGGAAATGTGGAATTGGTTGGATGTGATAGTTGGAATTGGATTAATTGTTTCTTTGTTTTCTGATAAAAAAAAGAATCAGAAAATAGAATGAACGTAAACATATATAAGGAATTTTGATGCTATAAAAGTCAAAGGCGTATTCCGAAAAACCTTATGGGTAGGAAAAATCAATAAAATGTTATGTATTACTCCACTGTGTCCTTTTATTGATCAATATATTGCCAACATATTGAAAGATATGGAAATAATTGAAAAATCAGTTGTAAAGAATTACTTTACTACTGCTTCTTTGGATGCATTGCGAATCGACAGAGCCAACACTTTTGGGATATTTACCAATAACAACAAACACCTATGAGTTCAGAAATACTGATATATCAAACCGAAGACGGTAGAACAAAAATACAAACTCGTTTGGAACACGAAACGGTTTGGCTTACACAAGAGCAAACTGTGAATTTGTTTCAGCGCGACCAGTCTGTAATTTCTCGCCACATTAACAATGTATTTAACGAAGGTGAATTGGATAGAGAAAGCAATATGCAAAAAATGCATATTGCAAATTAATCAGAATCCGAGAGTTTCAACAATATATTTTATATTATAACCCTATGCCTGACCAAAATAACAAGCAAAATATAATCATTTACAACACTGCCGATGGCTAGGCGAGTGTATCGCTCTATACCAAAGATTTCAAGGTGTGGATGAACTAAAAACAGCTTGCTGAACTTTTTGACACCTCAGTGCCAAACATAAGTATGTATATATATAACATACTGAAAGAACAAGAGTTAGAGTAAAATTCAGTTATTAAGGATTACTTAAGTACTGCCCCCGTTGGTCGTAGCGTATAAGATGCTGCAATTGTTCGGTCGTAGCGTCGTCCCGATAGCGTTTGACTGAGCTCACGCCAAAGTCTATCGGGGTCGAAGTTAAAAGGAAGTGTTACCGATAAGTATAGATAAGTTGCTATCTGTAATCAATATGTTCCACCTGACTTCCATATTCAAGTATAATATTAAAAAGTGGAGCATTTATTTTATCTACAACATTGGGCTGAATCCTATGCCGAACAGCGGGCTGCATAAGTTTTATACGCTACGAGGAACAGAGAAAAAATAAAAAACAACGTAAAAAATAGACACAATAAAGCCATTGATTATAAGCAAGTTCTATCTGTGAATAAAACTGAATTATTAAAATTACACTCAAAATGAATAACGAAATACCAAATATTCCATCATTGTTTGAAGCTATAAAACAAACAGAAGCCTATGGTGCTGTTTATTGGAAAGCGCGCGATTTATCAAAAGCATTGGGTTATGCGGAGTTCCGTAACTTTTCACCAGTATTGCAAAAAGCCATTGAGGTTTGTCGTAACAATGCCAATTCTATCGACGACCATTTCGTGGAGTTCAACGAAATGGTAGAGCTTGGTTCGGGTGCTTTTCGTGAGGTTCGTAATTTGAAATTGAGCAAATATGCCTGTCTGCTTGTGGCTATGAATGCCAACAACAAACGAGATGTGGTACTCCAAGCTCAAGCTTATTTTTCGGATAAAATAACGGCTTCGGAATTAATTGGCGATTTAACTAGCTCTAATGTAATTCTATATAAAACGTCGAACGATAAAGTGAAAATTGAAGTTGTATTTAATAACGAAACTTTTTGGCTTTCGCAAAAACGGATGGCTGAGCTTTTTGGCGTAGATTTGACAACCATTAATTATCATCTCAAAGAGATATTTGCCTCTGGTGAGCTGATTGAGAATGCAACTATTGGAAAAATTCCAATAGTTCAACTAGAGGGCGAGCGTGAAGTGACACGACAAGTGATTTTTTACAATTTGGATGCAGTTATTGCAGTAGGTTACAGAGTTAACTCCTATCAGGCTACACAGTTCCGAATTTGGGCAACTCAAACATTGAAAGAGTTTATTATAAAAGGGTTTGTGCTCGATGACGAAAGGCTAAATCAGGGTAAGTTTTTTGATAGGGATTACTTTGAAGAATTGTTGGAACGAATACGTGAGATTCGAACTTCCGAAAGGCGTTACTATCAAAAAATTACGGATATTTATGCACAATGCAGCGTTGATTATGATTATAAAGCCGCTACCACACAAGAGTTTTATAAAAAAGTGCAGAACAAACTCCATTGGGCAATTACACACAAAACAACTGCCGAAATAATTTCGGAAAGAGCCGATGCCAATAAACCTAAAATGGGATTGATGACTTGGAAGCAGGCACCAAAGGGTAAAATACTAAAATCTGATGCGTTAATTGCAAAAAATTACTTGAGCGAAGATGAGATAAGTAACTTGAATTTGATTTCTACAAGTTTACTTGATTTTGCTGAGAGTCAGGCGCGTAGAGGAATCATTATGACCATGGATGAGTGGGCGAAAAAACTCGATGCCTATTTGGAATTGAGTAATTACAAAATATTGTTAAGTAGTGGTTCTGTTTCGGCAGAACAAGCTAAGCAAATAGCCGAGTCAGAATATGAAATTTTCCAGAAAAGTCAAGATACAGAATGGATTTCTGATTTTGATTCAGAAATAAGAAAGTTTATTGATGAAAAGTAAATTCAAGTTAACTCAGCACTTACGATTTGATTATGCAAAAAAACAATCAAGATAACAATAGCTTGTATAAGTATAAATGCGAAGATTACACATTTTTATTGTGTTTTTTTAATAAACAAATATTTCTATTTAACGCTTTCAACTATTTGATATATAAAAATATAAACCATTTATTTGCAATTCGCGAATCGCGGATAAAACTCCACCAGAAAGATAAAATTGCACAAAATTACGGTGATTATAAATATTTGCCCCCGTTGGTCGTTGCGTATTTATATGATTTTTTTGTTAGGCTAAGTCTCCAGACTTCGTCGTGCTAATAGCAAGGCTCCTGCCTTGTATATATAAATAGTATTTGAAAAGCTGGTGCTTTACTTTTAGTCATGTCCTCGAGGATTTGTAAATTAAATAAGCAAGTACTGGTACTCGAACTTTTCAATTGGTTGCTGTTAATGTTGATGAATGGGCAGGTAACACATAGTATTAATAGATATTTAAATGGTTATTTGTTAAAGCCGGAAAATATTACTAATTTTGTGATATAAACAAATCAAATTTTGAACAAATGAATAAGCAACTTACTATCGCTCTCGTTGCCCATGATAATCGCAAAGCCGACATGGTAGAATGGGCTGTTTTTAACGCTGATATGCTTTCGAAACATAAGCTAGTTTGTACAGGTACAACGGGTGGATTAATCCAGAAAGCCTTTGAAGATAAGGGAATTGATGTTGAAGTAACTTGTATGAATTCTGGTCCTATGGGTGGCGATGCCGAAATTGCTGCTTTGGTGGTACGGAAACAGATAAGCCTAGCCGTTTTTCTGATTGATGATTTGAATCCTCAACCACATGAAGCTGAT
>JBBRHJ010000037.1:0-18553 GCA_038222885.1 Bacteroidales bacterium
ACGCAGTCTTTTAAAAAAATCATATGGGTTTCTACTGTTGAAATAAAGCAATACTAATCAAAATCCCCCATTTGGGGGTTTGGGGGTCAAAAAAAGTAAAGAAAATATTTAAACTTGACTAAAGCAGATAAGCAGTTTTAATTAATATAATTATATAAGTTGGGATATTTAATATTATTGCTTAGTTTTATTTTTTTTGCTTTTGACCCCCAAACTCCCAAAAAACCTCTATCCCCCTTCGGGTACTTTCTCCAAAAGGAGAAAGAAAAAGGAAAAAAGTGTTTGGCTTTAAGACCAGAATTTTTATTTTTAGAATATGCAAATATCACTCTTTCTCCCCCATTTTGGGGGTTGGGGGGTCGATACAATTTCAACTTATATAATCCCTAATACAACTAAATTTCGCATATAATGTATTTCAAACTTTTATACTAACATTAATTTAAAAAATATATATGTCATCAAAAGATTTAAATTTCAAGATTAACGGAAAAAAGATTGGTGAAACTAAATATCAGGGCTATGCACGCAATTTTGAGTTGATAGTTGACGAACCTGAAATGCTTGGAGGTGAGGATTCTGCAGCAAATCCTGTAGAATATCTGTTAGCTGGTTACGCAGGTTGTTTAAACGTGGTTTTTGGTATTGTAGCTAAAGAACTCAATATAGAAATAAAGAGTTTAAAGATTAATATCGATGGAGATATTAACCCTGAGAGATTTCTTGGGATATCGAACGAAGAAAGAGCTGGTTTTAAGTCTCTTCATGTAGATATTCATTTAGAAACCAATTCAGATAAAGCTACTGAACAACAGCTGATTCAAGAAGTTAAAGGTCGTTGTCCAATAAACGATAACTTATCAAATCCAACTCCAATTAACTATAACTTTAATTAAAAATATAAAGAAATATTTTATGTCAGAAAATAAATTAAAATTCGAAACGCTGCAAATTCATGCAGGTCAAGTAGTTGATGGAACAACTAAATCGCGTGCTGTGCCAATTTATCAAACTAGTTCTTATGTATTTGATGATGCAGCCGATGGCGCAGATCTTTTCGCCTTGCGTAAATTTGGTAATATCTATACTCGCTTGATGAATCCCACGACCGATGTGTTCGAAAAGCGTGTTGCAGCACTCGAAGGTGGGGTAAATGCCTTGGCAACTTCCTCTGGACAATCAGCCCAGTTTTTGGCGTTGAACAATATATTGGCAGCAGGTGATAATTTTGTAACGACTTCGCACCTTTATGGAGGAACTTACAATCAGTTTAAAAATCAGTTTAAACGCTTGGGAGTGGAAGCTCGCTTTGTAGTAAACGATGATCCAGCTGAATTTGAAGCCTTAATCGACGACAATACGAAAGCACTTTATCTGGAAACTATTGGTAATCCTGATTTGAATATTCCAGATTTCGAGGCGATAGCTGCCGTAGCCGACAGAAATGGCATTCCTCTTATTGTGGACAATACTTTTGGTGCTGGTGGTGCTATTTTTCGACCACTCGACCATGGTGCAACCATCGTTGTGGAGTCGGCTACCAAATGGATAGGCGGTCATGGAACTTCGCTTGGGGGTGTAATTGTTGATAGTGGAAAATTCAATTGGGGAAATGGAAAATTTCCAGCATTTACAGAACCATCTGATAGCTACCATGGATTGGTATTTTGGGATGTATTCGGTTTCGATGGTCCTTTTGGGAATATTGCGTTCAATATTCGTGCTCGTGTAGAGGGCTTACGCGACTGGGGAAATGCCATAAGTCCTTTCAACTCTTTTATGTTGATTCAGGGCTTGGAAACTTTATCACTTCGCGTTGAACGCCATGTACAAAATGCCTTGGAATTGGCTGAATGGTTGGAGTCTAATCCATTGGTGGAATACGTTAATTATCCAGGTTTGAAAAGTAGCAAATACCATACTTTGGCTAAAAAATACTTTAAAAGAGGTTTTGGTGGTGTTATTTCGTTCAAATTAAAAGGGGAAGCTGTAAAAGCAGATAAGTTTATCGACAGTTTGAAACTTATCAGTCATTTGGCCAATGTGGGCGATGCAAAAACCTTGATAATTCATCCTGCCACTACTACTCACGAACAGCTTTCGCCCGAAGATAAAATTAAGGCTGGTGTTTTCCCTGGCTTGTTGAGAATTTCGGTTGGTATTGAGCATATTTCGGATATTAAAGCCGATTTGGAACAAGCTTTTGAGGCTATTAAATAATTGAACTTCTGAGGATTTTATTTTTCAATTCTCAAAAACAAAATAACTGAAACGACTGATAGACTTTATGTTTGTCAGTCGTTTTCTGATTATATGTTTTCTTGATTATTTAAACAAAAAGTTTGAATTATACTCAGAGAATCTAAACATAAAGAACAACTATTTGTTTTACTGAAAGTTTTGTATACAATATATTTGATAATTCATTAAAAATGAAATAAATGCAACACACAGAAAATGACAAAGAATTAAATAAAGTAAGCTCTTCAACCCAAAATACAGAATCTTTCAGCGATTATTTGGGTCGTTTCAAAGAAACACTTCATACCGTTTTTCAGAAAGAAAATGACATCAACGAAATGAGTATTAAAAGGGGCATCGAACCGGATGTTTTGAATAAAATCATGGCTTGTAATCCCATGTCGCTGGTTATTCCTAGTGAGTTTGGTGGGCGAGGTGGCAATGTAAAAGAAAACTTGATGATGCTCTCGGCTGCCTCATACGAATCGTTGGCTTTGTCGCTTACCATGGGTATCAACAGTGCATTATTTCTACAGCCAGTTATCAAATACGGACAAGAAGCTGTTAAAAAGTTTGTTTTTGATCGTTTTGTGAATGAACAAAATATGGGTGGACTGATGATTACCGAACCCGGTTTTGGAAGCGACGCCCTGAACATGCAAACCTTTTTTACTGAGGATGAAAATAGTTTTCATTTGAAAGGGACAAAACACTGGGCTGGATTGACTGGGCAGGCCGATTTCTGGGTGCTAACTGCTCGTAAGCAAGCTCCCAACGGTGGTTTGCAGCGCGATGTAGATTTGTTTGTATGCGATAATTCTGCTCACGATCAAAAAATTATAGTCGAAGAAAAATTTGAAAACCTTGGTTTATATCAAATTCCTTATGGTCGAAATATCCTCGATGTAAAAATCCCAAAAGTGCAACGATTGATACCAAGAACAACAGGTGTAATGATGTTGCTTGATTTACTTCACCGAAGTCGATTACAATTTCCTGGCATGGCTCTCGGCTTTGTAAAACGCATGCTCGACGAAGCAATTTCTCATTGCAGACAACGTATGGTAAGCGGAAAAAATCTGTTTTCGTACGATCAAGTGCAACAGCATTTAGCTCGATTACAAGCTAATTTTACCATTATTTCGGCTTTGAGCATCAAAAGTAGCGAATTGGCCGATATAAAAAACGATTTGCAACCTTTTGGATTGGAAGCCAATATCGTAAAAACAATCAGTACCGATTTAATGCAAGAATCTGCTCAAAGTCTTGTCCAATTGGTAGGTGCCGAAGCTTATAAATTGAATCATATTGGTGGTCGTGGCATAGTTGATAGTCGTCCTTTCCAGATTTTTGAAGGTGCCAATGATATACTTTACAACCAAATAACTGAGTCTATAGTTAAGCAAATGAAAACGCTTAAAGAGACGAATTTATATACTTTCTTGAAATCACATAACTTGACAAAAAGAGCCGCAAAGCCTTTAAAAACTGCTTTGAATTTCAGCATTGATCCACAAATGTCCCAACGGAAATATGTGGAACTTGGTAAAGCATTGAGTCGCATTGCTTCACTCGATTTGGTGCTACAATTAGGCGAATTAGGCTTTCGGAAAGATTTAATTGTGAATGCAGATTCAATTTTACAACAAGAAATTTCACAGTTGATGGCTCAGTTTAATTTTAATCAAACTGCCTTAGTAGTAGAAGATTACAATGAAAATAGCGATTGGTCGAAGTTTGTTATTTTTTGATTTGGATAATAATTCATACTATATAATTGCCTCAGATTCTCGCTAATCAGCAGAATTTGAGGCGATTTTCTTTATAATAATAAAATATCTCATCAGGTTATTGCACTTTGTAGCAAATTCATTTTGACATAACATACAGTTTAGTTCTAATCTGTAATTTTTCTTTCAATGTAGAAATAATTATTAAGTGGGGGATAAGCAGTTTTCCAACTGCTTGCTGGCGGACAACTAACATTCGGTGCTGATTGCTAAAAGATTAGAGATATTTCCCTTAGTACTCAAACAATAATTATCGAATAAGAAATAATTCCAATTAAGGTAATAGCCAGCGTATAAAGAGGAATTGTAGCGGGAAGCTCTAAGTTTTTTTCTATTAAGGCAGGTTTCAGCTTACTCATCAAAGCATAACAACCCAACACTGTCAGAAAGCCAACCATCAGTCCACCAATGATATCGAGTGGATAATGAACGCCAAGATAGATTCTTGAGTAACAATTAATTAAAGACCAAGAAATAACTGCAATCGAGAAGTTCTTATTTCGAAAATAGAGCGCACTCAGCAATGCAAAACTGAAAGTATTGGATGCATGTGACGATGTAAACCCAAACTTTCCACCCACATAAGCATTTACAGAATGAATAAGCCCTTCCAAGGAAGGTTCGTGAGAAGGACGTAAGCGCTGAACAGCATTTTTAATAAATCCCGAAGAAACCTGATCGGCAATCACAATACACAGAATCAAGGAAAGAATAATCCAAAGACCTTGCTTCTTCTGCGATTTCAGAATTACATAAATAATCGACAAATAAAATGGAATCCAAACATAAGTTTGTGTGAAGGTATACATAAATCCATCGAAAAACGAATTATGTAATCCATTCAGAAACAGAAGAAACTGTGTATCGTAAAAATTCAATTGCTGAATTAAATCCATGCTAAGTCAATTAGAATTATGGCTGTTGAAATTATATTTTCTCGATATTTATATCCTCTATCCAACCGAGATTGCCATTTCCCAATACAATTTCGGTCCAGTCGCCTAACTCACTTTTGACTTTTACCTTGGTGCCTTCATGAAGTTGGAACAGATCGGTTCCACTTTTATCGGGCGAGCCTTTCACTATAATTGTACCAACCATAATAATGGCCTGATTGTGTTGTGCCATTTGACTTTTACGAATTCCAGCAAAAAAACCAGTCAGCACAGTAAACGATAGGAAAACTACTCCCAAATAGAAAGTAAATCTCCTAAGCATGGGTGAAAAGCCAAAAATGAAAATAAAAAATGAAATTACTGTAATTATCAATAAGACAACACTTAACCAAAACCATTGATTAGAACTCATCAGTTTTATAAGTGAATCAATCCAACGCATAATAAAAAAAGAGGGTACTTGTACTACATTGTCTACTACTTTCGACCTTGCCATTTCAAGGTTAAATATAGCGTCCTCATAGCTAGGTTTTAATCGCAATGCCCGCTCATAATTCAGTATCGACTTACCAACTTCGCCTAATTTATAATAGGAATTACCGAGATTAAAATACAATTCAGGTGCAACCTCATTAATGCTTACAAGTTGTTCGTATAATTGAGCCGCCTCGGTATATTGAGCTTTGGCATATAAATCATTTGCCGTTTTAAATTGGTCTACTTGAGCAAAAGCTGAAAGACTCAAACCTAAAAAAATGGCACAAATTATAAAAATTCTATTCAAATTCATATTCAATGCTGGTTAGGATTTCTTTATAATATTTTCTAAATTGCTAATAGCCTGTATTGCTTCCTGATATAAGTTACCCATTTCCTGTTGACCAGTATTTGGAGCATATCGGGCAAATTCGCAAGTGTTCAAAATGTTAGTAAACTGCTTAATAGCATCATCGTTTACGGCTAGATTAAGTAATTCAAACTCTACTTTTTCCTTGGTAAGCAAAGCTGGTGCAATAGATAATTTATCGCCCAAATAACTCCATACAGCTTTTAAAACTTCATCGTAGAACTGATCCTTTTTACCATCTACAAGTAGTTTTTGTGCCAATTTAAGACGTTTTGTTGCCATCTTATTAGCTCTTTTATTTTTCACAAATTTCAAATTGGCATTTTCGATGGCTTTTTTTCTGAAGATCTGAAATAAAATAAATGAACCTAACAAAGGCAATACATAAACTAGCCATGAAATCAGACTTCCAAATATAGCTTCTTCTTCTTTTCCCAATTGAATAGGAGCAGTTTCTATAAAACGAATATCTTTTCCCAATTGCTTAACATCCTCTTTACTCAGATAACTACCACCTGTAACTGGAGCTTCCCCACCATCGCTTTTAAGTACTTTAAGTCTGTAAGGCAGGGTTTTAAGTGTTTTATATGTTTTTAATTGCAAATCAAAATAGGTAAATTCAGCTGCTGGTATCTCAAAATCGCCAGCATGACGTGGAATGAATAAATACTCTATCGTTTTTGTGCCCGAAACACCCGAAGTGGTTGTTCTGAAATTATTGTTCACCTTAGGGTCATACAATTCAAAGCCATCAGGAAAACTAATTTCAGGATTTTTGATCATCTTCATGTTTCCATTACCCGAAATAATTACTTTCAGTGTAACCGCATCGTTTGCCTTCACTTCTTTGGTTGTAATATTTGAAATTAAAGAGAAACTACCAACGGTTCCTGAAAAATTAGCTGGTTTGCTTCCAGGCAAAGAGTTTACCATTACTTTTACTGCCGGTGCTACAATAGTTTTATTTACATTGGTATAAGAATCGAAAAAATCATCGAAAATACTGCGCACCTGAGTTTTATTCTGTAAGCGGATTACTGCTTCAAAATTAGCTTTATCGATAGTAATTTCACCGGTTCGTTGTGGATAAAGCAAAGCCTGATAAAGCACTATTGTACCATAATTTTTCCCGTTAAAGTTTTCGTATGAAAGCTGTTTATTCTGGTTTTGGTCTAACTCAACTTTCATAAACCCATTAAAATCAGGCAATTTTACATTATTCATGCCCACTACATCGGCTAAAGTGTACAATTTATAGGTTACCACCAAAGGCTCTTGTTCGTACAAATTCGATTTGGAAACACTGGTGCGGATAAATATTTTATCATTTGAAATAGAAGCAGAAGAAGCTTTCGATGATTGTGAATTCTGATTTGCGGAAGAAGCTGCGGATGGATCATCAGCCGGTAATACTTTTATTGACAATCCATTGGAAGTATACTTTTGACCTTCAACCACTATACTTCCCGGAGGAACAGAATATGTACCTGTTTTGGTTGCTTGTAAAGTATAAGTAAACGAAACAGAAACTGATGACGAAGTTTTACCGTTAATCATTTGATAACTTTGACTACTGGACTCAAAAGGACCAGCCAACAATTCAAAATTATTAAAATCAGGCACACGCAAATCTTTCCCGGTGGCATTTACTGTATAAACCAACTGAAAAGGTTTATCAACAATTACCGTAGCCGGACCATTTGCCGTAAGCCTTACTGGCTCTTCCGCACGAATATTCCCCAAAAAAATTAAGCCAAGTGATATTAATAATATTATGCGTTTCATATTAAAAAAATTTCAATAGTTCAAAAATTTTCAAAATCACCAATCCTTTTCAGCACTTCGTTTGCCCTTCACTTGTTGTTTTTTTGCTTTGTCCAAGGTGTTTTTTTCATCCTGCATAAGTGCATCTAAAATCTGTTGAGCATTCTCTTTATTCATCTGCGGCTGTTGGGGCTGAGGTTTTGGTTGCTGTTGCTGATCCTCTTTATTTTGTTTGTCCTTGTCTTTATCTTTGTCCTTATTTTTATCCTTATCTTGCTCTTGTTTTTTCAATAATGCCTGTGCATAAGCCAAATTATATCGCGTATCATTGTCCTTCGGATTGGCTTTGAGCGACATTTTGTAAGCATCGATACTTTCTTGTAATTTCTTTTCTGAAAGTAGTGCATTTCCAGCATTATGAAACGAAGCTGCTAGCAAATCCTTTTCCTTGGGTTGCAATGCCAGAGCGGTCTTAAACTGTTCCAAAGCATCAGTGAACTTACCTTGCTTGTACAGCGCATTACCCAAATTATAATTGGCTTCGAAGGACTTAGGATTTTTTTGCAAGCCCTTGCGATATTCGATTTCAGCCTCGGTAAATTTCTTGGCTTTGAATTGCTTATTGCCAGATGTTACATCAGAGCTCTCCTGTTGTGCAACAACAGAAAAAAACATCCCAATAAAAAGTATTAAAACAGCTATATTTCTCATTATAAAACTAATAGATTCAAATAAATTTAAACATCGTATGTAAAAACGTAACTATCTATGCTTTTTTCATAAACATATCTTTCAAGTCAAAAATTTTTAAGCGACTCAAGCGTTTATTTCTACGGGCAAAAACGAAAGTGTCAATTACCAACAATACCAAAGCGAGCAGTGCAAAAGATTGAAACTGATCATTATAATCTGAAAAGACCTGAGTTTTAATTTCTGATTTTGCAATTTTGTCAAGTTCCTTACTCACAAATTTATAGGCCGTGTTGGTATTGTCCACCCTCACATAATTTCCGCCACCTGCCACGGCTATACTCTTACACATTTCTTCGTTCAATTTGGAAACGACTACATTTCCGTCCTTGTCCTTCCAAAAACTCATCGTACCATCAACAGGAATTGGCGATCCTTCGGTTTTTCCCATGCCGATTACGTGCACTACAATTCCACTTTCCAAAGCCAATTTAGCTGCACCAATAGCATCATCTTCGTGATTTTCGCCATCGGTAATCAATACAATCGCTCTGCCAGCCTTGCTTTTTTCACCAAAAGATTTGATACACAAATCGATAGCACTTCCAATAGCAGTTCCTTGACGAGGAACTAATTTGGTCGAAATGGAAGACATAAACATTTTAGCCGACACATAATCAACCGTAATTGGTAGTTGCGTGTACGCATCACCAGCAAAAACCACCAGCCCCACTTTGTCGTTCGTCATATCGTCAACCAATTTTGAAAGCACTTGCTTGGCTTTTTCCAATCGATTGGGTTGAATATCCTGAGCCAACATAGAATTTGAAACGTCAAGAGCGATCATTACTTCTATTCCTTCACGCTTTTCTTTTTGCATTTTAGTCCCAAACTGCGGTTGAGCAAGCACTATTACCAATAGAAAAATGACTAATATCTGAAAATAAAACTTCAACTGCGGCCGAACTACCGAAACATTGGGCATAAGTTCAGCAAGCAACTCAGGTTGACCGAATTCTTTAATTTTCCGTCTTTTTTGTATCACTGAGAAAATAAAAATCCCAATTAAAACGGGTATTATGAGTAATAAAAAGAAATATTCAGGATGTGCAAATCTAAACATGATGTTGTGCTTTTCGGTAAAAAATAATTGCTGCGAAATGAATAATTGAATATAAATTAAGGAATCCGCCTCAGAATAGTATTGCGTAATAAAACTTCCAAAACCAATAAAACAAAGGCTAACAAAGCAAATATATAAAACTCTTCATTTTTTTTGTTGTACTCTTTAACACTGATTTTGGTTTTTTCCATTTGGTCAATATCTTGATAAATGGCTCTTAATTTTCCGTTATTGGTAGCCCTAAAGTAATTTCCACCCGTCATGGCAGCTATATCTTGCAATGTCTTTTCGTCGAAATCCGAATCCATCAATTGATATTGAATACCAAGAGGAGTTTGAACTGGCACATTGACCTTTCCATACGAGCCCACACCGATAGTATAAACTCTGATTCCAAAACTTTTAGCAATTTCAGCTGCTGTAATTGGTGCAATATCACCTCGATTATTCGAACCATCGGTGAGCAAAATAATAACTTTGGATTTGGCTTTACTTTCTTTGATACGGCTCACAGCATTGCCCAGTCCCAGACCGATAGCAGTCCCATCCTCAATCAGACCATAATTAACTGCTTTAAATAGATTTATCAAAACGGCATGATCGGTTGTTAATGGACATTGCGTAAAACTTTCGCCAGCAAAAACTACCAACCCGATATTATCATTTGGTCGTGAAAGAATAAATTCCGAAGCCACTTCCTTGGATGCTTCTAAGCGATTTGGCTTTAAATCCTCGGCCAACATTGAGCCAGAGACGTCTAATGCCAACATAATATCAATACCCTCTGTATTTTCGGTACGCCATGAATTTAACGCTTGTGGACGAGCTAAGGCAATAATTATAAGCACAATAGCCAATACCCTCAGGATGAATGGTGCGTGTAATAATCTTACTTTAAAGCTTTTGCTGTAATTCTGTAAATTTCCATGCGAAGAAATCTGCAAACTCGCATCCGAATTACGCATTTCCTTAAAATACCAGAAAATAACTGGAATGAGTAATAACAATAAAAATAAGTATTCCGGATTATTGAATGTCATGCTACTTTGAATTTTGTAAACTATATAATTATTGGGTTAATGTATTTATTACCAATAATATGTAAAATAATCATCTCAAATTTATTCTTCGATTTCCTTTACAGGTTCTGCTGCTTGTTCTTCAATCTTTGTTTGTTCCACAAATAAGAATGAGTTGGATAAACTTAATTCATGCTCATCGGGCAGCGGATTCCATTTTGCAAATTTTACCAAATCAGCCAATTTAAGTATTTGGTTTAAAGCTTTATAAGCAGAAATTGACTCAAATTTCAAATGATTGAGATGTGAAATTATTTCATCCGAGGTCATTTCCAAACTTGGAATGTCGAAAGTGCGCTCAATATATTCTCTCACCACATTGGTAAGTTCAGTATGGAATTCTTTCGACCTGTTTTGCTGCCAAAGTTTTTGTTGTTTTATAGCATTCAACTTTTCGATAGCCACAACGTATGGAGGCAGCAATGATTCTCGTGAGGGTGCAGATAATATTGGTTTTTTCTGAATATATCTACGAATAACAAAATACAAGGCTATCAAGATCAACAATATAGCCAAAATTATGAGAACTGTTTTTATCAATCCTTTCCAGTAGAATTTAGGAACTAAAACAGGTTTAATGTCGGTAAATTTATTGGCTGTAGTATCAATTTCAAAAGGTTGAACCACTTTGAGCGAAAGCGACTTAGTCCAAACTGTATCCCCATTCACTATAAATGGATAAGGAGGTATATAAAGCAATGAATCGACAAAGGAGGTAACAGTATAATGCTGATTAACAACAATATGTCCATCAGGAGAATTTACGGTGTCATTTTTGGCTGGTTCTACAATTTCCAAACCCGAAACAATCGTATCAGAAAACAAAGGCGTACTTACTTTCTGATTGGGTTGTTGAGAAATTTCAAATGTCAATTTGGTCTGACTTCCAATCCACATCATGGCCGAATCGATGCGAGCCCTAACTGTAATATTTTGTGCCGAAGCTCCGTAAAATAATGAACTTGTAATTAAAAAGCAATATAAAAGAATCTTTCTCATAAAATGTTGACTTTCAATTTCTTGGATGCCTTTGATTTGAATTTTAGTTGTAATAAACGAAACAAATTAATTATTACGCCCTCATTTTAAATAACTTCATCAGTGCCTTTACATAATCTTCCGAAGTACTCATGGATACTGAATCGACACCAGATTTTGTAAAACATTTTTGAAGTGCCAGCTGTCTTTCGCCCCAAGCGTGTTTGTAGGTTTTACGCAACCTGATATCGGAGCTGTCTACCCATATTCTGGTTCCTGTTTCTGCGTCTTTGAGTTTTATCAAACCTACATCGGGCAGCTCGGTTTCTCTGATATCATATACTTGCAAGGCTACAATATCGTGTTTCCGATTGGCAATTTGAAGTTCTTTGTCGAAACTATTATCAATAAAATCGGAAATAATAAACGCCGTAGAACTTTTCTTAATTACATTCGTAAAATAGCGAAGTGCCAAACCAATATTAGTTTTATTACTTTCGGGCTTAAAATCAATCAATTCACGAATAATTTGGAGTACGTGTTTCTTTCCTTTTTTGGGAGGAATGAATTTCTCAATTTTATCGGAGAAAAATATCACGCCTATTTTATCATTATTTGAAATAGTGGAAAAGGCAAGTGTTGCAGCCACTTCGGTGAAAATATCGCGCTTCATTTGCATAACAGTACCAAAATCTCGACTCCCAGACACATCAATAATCAGCATTACAGTCAACTCACGTTCTTCCTCGAAAACTTTAATATACGGATGTGCAAAACGAGCAGTAACATTCCAGTCAATCGAACGAATATCGTCACCATACTGATATTCACGCACTTCGGCAAAAGTCATACCGCGTCCCTTAAATGCAGAATGATATTCACCTGCAAAAATGTTCTTCGATAAACCTTTCGTCTTTATCTCTATTTTCCGTACTTTTTTTATTAATTCACTCGTTTCCATAGAATCATCTAAAATGCCAATATGCTATTCTGGTAATGTGCTAATGTGCTAATTTGCCAATGTACTAATTTGCCAATGTGTCAATTTACTAATTTGATAGTCAGACAATTGCTGAAAATAAAAATAATAACTTTCTGAAATATTTTATGCAAAATATAATCATTCAAGAGTAACTATATTGGCATATTGACACATTGAAATATTGGCAAATTCCCTTAATTAAGGCACTTCTACTGTGTTCAGGATTTCGGTAATAATTTCTTCGGTAGTCATATTGTTGGCTTCGGCTTCGTAGCTCAATCCAATTCTATGGCGTAATACATCGTAACATACTGCACGAATATCTTCTGGAATCACATAACCTCTGCGTTTAATGAAGGCGTAAGCACGAGCTGCTAATGCAAGGTTGATAGAAGCACGAGGCGATGCACCAAACGAAATCATTTCTTTCAATGAATCTAGTCCGTAATCTTGCGGAAAGCGTGTTGCAAAAACAATATCAACGATATATCGTTCGATTTTTTCGTCAATATATACCTGACGAACAATATCGCGAGCTGCTATGATGTCTTTAGGCGTAAGTATGGGAGTTACGACTGGTTTATCCTTAGCAAGATTCTGGCGGATAATCAATCTTTCTTCCTCTTTTTTTGGATAATTGATAATTACTTTCAACATGAAACGATCCACCTGCGCCTCTGGTAGGGGATAAGTTCCTTCTTGCTCAATTGGGTTTTGTGTTGCCATTACTAAAAACGGCTCATCAAGTTTAAAGGTGTTTTCACCAATAGTTATCTGACGTTCTTGCATCGCTTCGAGCAAAGCACTCTGAACCTTGGCTGGAGCACGGTTTATTTCGTCGGCAAGTACTAAATTGGCAAAAATAGGTCCTTTTTTAATGCTAAATTCCTCTTTTTTCTGACTATAAATCATCGTACCAATAACATCGGCTGGCAACAAATCGGGCGTAAACTGAATACGACTGAAATCACATTTAATCAAGTCCGATAATGTTTTAATAGCCAATGTTTTAGCCAAACCGGGCACACCTTCGAGCAGAATATGACCATCAGATAATAGGCCAATCAATAAGGATTCTACCAAGTGCTTTTGACCTATAATCACCTTGTCCATTCCCATAACCAAGGCATCTACAAACGAACTCTGTTTCTCGATTTTTTCGTTAAGTTCTCTAATATCAACTGATTGATTCATATATAATCCTTTTTATTTAATATGTTATTTTGAGTCGCAAATATACTTCAAAAAATGTAGCTAAATCTTTGATTTAATATCTATTAACCTGAATTTAGATTAATAATACTTGTAGTGTATTGTTAAATACATTGTGTAATATATTTTAAGATTTTATGCAATAAAAAATTCTGCATCAGAATTTATGATGCAGAATTTTCAAATGTAATTCCTAAAAAAATTATTTTTTACTCACGTATAAATCATGAAGCTCCTTCGCTTTTTTCAGGCAGCGAGGATTATTTCTATCAATCAAACGATTATCAAGTTTGGGGATTTTCAACACGGTGCCAAGAGGAATTCTATCAGGATCCTGAATCAATGCTTGATTTGCCTCGTATATATACACCCAAAAATCTCTCTGCCCATAATACTTTAACGAGATCAGTGTCAACCGACTACCTGCACCGATTTTTTCAGTACCATAAAATGTTTTATAAACTCTCGGACCATCAAATAATTGTTTTAAACTATCTATCTTTTCAATGTGTTTAGGTTCGGTCTTTACAGTATCGATAGCCAATTTACCCTGAACCGATATAACTTTGTTTTGTGTAATTACCAAAGTGTCAGTAGTGGAATCTGGAATAGCGACAGGATCAGAACTTACAACTCGTTTCAGAATCTTCTTAGGTGTGGTCTGTTCCGAATCAGACTTTGGTTTCTTATCAAACCAGGACTTAACACCTGTAAACCAATCGCTTGCGGTTGTACTTAGATTTGAAAGTTTTTCTGAATTTTCTTCCGACAAAAGTGTGTATTTTATCCAACAACGAGTAGCCGATGATAAATAATAATTAACAACAAAAGCTACTGTGAGTGCGAAAATTACAATAAATGCAATCAAAAATCCTTTTTTCTTTTTAGGCTTCTCAACAAGAATCTCTGTTTCATCAATCTGATTTTCATCCAAATCCCTGGAGCTATCTAACTCATTCTCAATAGTAGGTTCAATCGTTTCGATTTTACTGTGCAATGAAAATTCTTCAGGATTAAGTTCAGAATCAGATTCTGTTTCCAGATTATCACTTTGTATTAATTCAATCTCTTTCTCCTTTGCATTGATTTCTAGTTCAACTAAATGTGAATCTCTATTAATCTCATCCAGTACAACCGCTGACTCTATTGCTCCTGGCTCATCATTTTGAACTGATACTTCTTTATTATCTTCTATTTGAATTGATTCTTCATTTATAACTCCCGAATGGAATTCAACTACTTCTTCTTCAACTATTTCAGGTTCAGCACTTTGAATTAGTTCAATTATTTCAACACCTAATTGAACATCTTCGCTTTTTGTTTCAATTTCAACTTCTTCCTCTACAACTTCAGCTAAACTTTCAGCTTTATGTCCACCCTGAGGGGTTGGTTCGATGGAATCTGTTTCTAAATAATCTTGTTGATTTTCAACTGGCAATATAAAATCAGTCTCTTGAATTTCAGTTTCGGGTCCCGTTGCAGAATGCATTACCGAAAGTGCATTTATTTCGGATAAAATATCTTTTATTTCAGATGCTTGATCTGTAAAAATCTGCAGTGGACTATAAATTTCTTCAATTGATTCAGTCTTGATTTCCACAACATCATCATCTAACTGCAAAGGTTCTAAGTGTGAATATGGCTCATTTACAAGCTCTTTCAATTTGCTTTCGGGGACAAAAATAACCTTGTTAAATCCTTCTATCTGAATCTCTTCACCTGTTCTAACGTTAATACTTTTGCGAGCTTCGTTCCATTGTTTTTTAAACGTTCCGAAGTTTCTGATCTTAACTAAATCATTTGCTAAAAGACTATCCTCGATGGTGAGGAAAAAAGCTTTTAAAAACTCTTCTGCCGTTTTTTTACTAACGCCAGCTTTTTGAGCAAGTAAGTCTATCAGTTCTTGGGTCGTTAATTTATCTTTGCTCATTGTTACCGTTTATTTTTTCCTTAAAAATACTACTTTGCTTAAAATTCACAACCAACTTGGGTGGAATTAAAGTACGAATTTGAGTGGATGGATGAACTGATAAACGTTCATCTTTCTTCCTTATCTCAAGACTTCCAAAACCTTGTATACCAATCGATTTCGATTCGCATAACAATTCCGTACTGGTCGACACAAAAGTATCAAGCAACAATTCCACTTCATTTTTAGGAAGATTCAAATCTGAAGCTAGCTTAGCAATTAGTTCCTTATGATTCATAATAATCAAAATCCTTTAAATCTCAATACTGAAATCTAATGACTTATTTAATATATTAGTACTGTAAATATCTGTTTTTTCAATAGAGCAAATTTAAACTGTCGCCATCAAATCGAACTCTGTAGCATCTGTAATTTCAGCTATACAGAATTCACCTATCTGAACTCCAGCAGTTGTAATAGGAATCAAAACTTCTGGATCAACTTCAGGAGAATCAAACTCGGTTCGCCCTACAAAGTTATCTCCTTCTACTCTATCAATCATCACTTTAAGCTTTGTGCCAATCTTTTTTTGGTTCAATTCTGCCGAAATACTTTGCTGCAACGACATAATTTCATTCATCCTCTCCTGCTTCGTTTCTTCAGGAATATCATCTTCATAAGCTTCGTAAGCATGTGTTCCTTCTTCGTTGGAATAAGTAAATGCTCCCAATCTATCAAAACGAGCAAATTTCATAAATTCTTTTAACTCCTCAATATCTTGTTCAGTTTCACCAGGATGCCCAACCAACATAGTTGTACGGATATGAATGCCCGGAACTTCTTCTCGAATGCGTCGAATCAATTCATAAGTCTGCTCTTTGGTAATATGTCTGCGCATGATTTTCAGCATATTATCGCTCACATGTTGTAAAGCAATATCCAAGTATTTGCAAACATTATCACGCTCACGCATCACCCTGAGAATCTCGTATGGAAACTGAGCTGGATAGGCATAATGCAAACGAATCCACTCAACTCCAGGAATATCTGAGATTCTTTCAACCAACTCAGGTAATTTCAACGTTTTGTATTTATCTAATCCATAAGAAGATAAGTCCTGTGCTATCAAATGAAACTCCTTCACTCCTTTGGCAACGAGACTCTTCACTTCCTCTTCAATATCTTCAATTTTTTTGGAGCGGTGTTTTCCCGTAATCAATGGAATCGCACAATACGAACAAGCCCGATTACAACCTTCGGATATTTTCAAATAGGCGTAATGGCTGGGCGTAGTCAATGAACGTTCATTGCGTAAATCGGCACGAAATTCCTGTCCTAAATCAGTCAATATATTGGTATAGTTGAACTTACCGTAAAATTTATCCACTTCAGGAATTTCCGCCTCTAAATCTTTTTGATAACGTTCAGATAAACATCCCATAACGAATAGTTTATCAGTTTTATTCTTCTTTTTACGGCTGGCAAACTGCAAAATAGTATTTATACTTTCTTCTTTGGCATCACCAATGAAACCGCAAGTATTCACAATTACTATATCTCCATCAGGATTTTCAGCATCGTGACGCACTGTATAGCCCAATGCATCGAACTGACGCATAAGTAGTTCAGAATCAACTAAGTTTTTGGAACAACCAAGGGTTACTACATCAACCGTTCCTTTTATATCTTTCTTTTTTGTCAAAATAATCTTCTATTAATTTTCTTAATTAAACTTTCGTATTCCTCCTATCTCTTGATTTTTAATCGAACAAAGTAGCAACAAAAGCTTCTCTATCAAACACTTGCAAATGTTCCATACCTTCGCCTAATCCAATATATTTAACAGGAATTTTGAATTGGTCTGAAATTCCAATAACCACTCCACCTTTGGCAGTTCCATCTAATTTTGTAATGGCCAATGCAGTTACCGATGTAGCCAAAGTAAATTGTTTGGCTTGTTCAAAAGCATTCTGTCCAGTGGAACCATCGAGCACCAAAAGCACTTCGTGCGGAGCATCAGGTACAATTTTTTGCATCACATTCTTAATTTTGGTTAGCTCATTCATTAAGTTCACCTTATTATGAAGTCGTCCTGCAGTATCGATTATTACCACATCTGCATCATTGGCTTTACCCGACGAAATGGCGTCATAAGCTACTGAAGCTGGATCAGAACCCATTTTTTGTTTAATAACTGGCACACCAGCTCGTTCGCCCCAAATTACCAACTGTTCCACCGCAGCTGCCCGAAATGTATCAGCAGCACCAAGATAAACTTTTTTACCCGCTTTTTTAAACTGATAAGCTAACTTGCCAATGGTGGTAGTTTTACCAACGCCATTCACGCCCACAACCATGATTACGTAAGGTTTATTTGGTAGTGGACTATCAAAATCCATCGCTGAATCAGCATTATTCTCGGATAATAAACCAGCAATTTCTTCTTTTAAAATTGAATTTAATTCCGAAGTATTTACATATTTATCTTTGCTTACACGGTTTTCAATGCGCTCAATGATACGTAACGTAGTTTCTACTCCCACATCAGAACTTATAAGCACTTCCTCTAAATTATCAAGAACCTCCTCATCTACCTTCGATTTACCTGCCACAGCTCGCGTAATTTTAGAAAATACACTTTCCTTGGTCTTCGACAAGCCTTGATCGAGCGTTTCTTTTTTATCTTTGCTGAAAAAATTTAAAATACCCATTGTTATAACTTTCTATTAACTATTAATTTACGCCCTTAAGTAACAAATAAATAATAACTTAACAACAATATCTATCGCTAAGATAATATGAACTACAAAATTAAGTTTTTTTTTCGACTAACCATAAAAAAAAATCCCCTCATTTTCATAAATGAGAGGATTCTTTGTAATATGTGTGCTCTGAACGTCTTATTTTGCAAGATGTTCTTTAACTTTGTCGTTGTGTACAATTTCTTCCTGAAAAATATATGCACCAGTTTTAGGTGATTTCACCATCTTGATAACTTTTGCATACGCACGTCCTTCTCCGCTTTGGAGTGATGCTACCGCT
>JBBRHJ010000038.1:0-18493 GCA_038222885.1 Bacteroidales bacterium
CCTGTATTTCCAAATCCTTCTAATTTCCAAGTGCCTATTATTGATTTTAAATCATTATCTGTACTTTCAGTTTTACAACCTACTCCTCCGATTAGCAAAAGTAAGGCAACTGCTGTAAATAAAGTTGTTTTTGTTTTCATAGAAAGTATTATTTAGTTTGAAACTTCAAAATCAGCGATTTGAAAAGTCAAATATTCCCTAAAAGCAGTAAGGAGTTTGGGCAAATAGCTATAAACCATTTTTTGATTTCTAATACTACGGATTCTTTGCTTTTACTTTCAATAAGTTATCTCTCAATTCTATTACCTCGTATATGCACAAGATCTCAGAATTTTCATTGTATATTTTAATGATATTCGTTTTTTCATCAAACTCCCAATTTCCATTATTCATATATTGCGAGTCATTTGGCAACAATACAAGATATTCACAGAGATTATTATCCTTAAAATTAAAAACTTGTCTAAATCGACTTGGAGGAAATTTCTTGTAATTTGTCGGTCTGAACACTTCAAATTGGTCTTCTACATTTTCTTCATACGAATATGTCCAGCTTTTATTAAGCAATGCACTCTGTATGATGTTATTGTTTTCGTTACAGCTAGTATTAATTATTCCTGCAATAAAGATTAATGTTACAGCTATAATTTTTCTCATGATACTTTGTTTTAGATCTTTAGCAATTTTGACCCGCAAAGCAAAAGAGATTTGCGGTAGGTAGTAAACTAAAACACAAACTTACTCAAAAATTTTATATTGTTGACATCACTATAATCGTATTGATAGAAACCATCTTTGGCTATCATCATTAAAGTGTTGTTGTAAGCTATCAGGTCGTAACCGTCCATGCCTTTTATGTTTTTCAGATTTTTCAAATACATTTCTTCTGGTTTAGTTATAGTGAAAATTTTCAGCCCATCATCGCACAGAAACAACATGCCATTATCGATGCCTAAGCCTTTGGGATTTGTCATGGTGAAGGATGCTAATTGCTTGGGTTTCTTTACATCCTTTACATCAATTATGAGTAATTCGTTGCTGTTTTGTCCGCAAGCCGTGCCAGAATGAATGGTCACATAAGCTAAATCGTTATCTACTACCACTGGATCGCAACCAAAAACATGTGAAATGGATGACATATACACTGGTTTAACAGGATCGGCCACCGAATATATTGTCAATCCTGTTGGAGTTCCTAAAAACATATTGTCCTTATAACTGAATATTGTTTCAACATTCCAACCTACAGGTATACTTTCACCTATTTTAGTTGGAGTTAATGCTTTTAAATCGAAAATTGTCATAAAGCTTTCTGAAACTGTATATAATTTGTTGTCGTAAAGCGTGAAACGCGACATGGAACCATTGATACCATTACTCGAACTGCTACTACTCGTTGCCAAAACTCCTGTATCATACATTTTTTCAGCACCCCAATACCAACCACCTCTATACGAATTGATATTATCAGTTCGTTCTTTGAGTTTCCAACCTACAACTACTGCCTTTTCCTTGTTTTGGTCGTAACACATGGCATAATCGAAGCCAAATTCGTTAGGCATTGGTGGTAAGGCTTTTGGGAAAATATCAGTGAGTCGACCTTTTAATTCAGGTTTGGCTGGATTACTTACATCAAACCAAACCAAATCGATATAGGAATCGGCATAAAGTTGGTTATCGCGAATAGCTAAGTCGGCATTGCCAGGCAATTCAATATAACCAACATTTTTAGGCAGTGAAGGGTTACGATTGTCGAGAATATGAATTCCTTTTCCAGCTTCAGAAATATACATAAAACCTTCGTAGAAACAGATTTTACCATAATTTTCTATCTGCTCAGGACGGCTTGAAACTTTCACTGCCGTTCTAAAATCCTGAACTGACATAAATACTGGCTCGTTTATTTTATAGGTTACAGTTTCCGATACATTGTCGCTACACGACCATAAGCCGCAAAGTAGCAAAGGGAGTAAATAGATTAGCTTTTTCATCTTTGGTTAGTTTTTATAATGTTCATGGATAGGTAATAAGTATCAGTATTTGTTTACATTGCCAACTTTACCCATAAATAATATGATTCCTGTGCTTTTTTCACGAATGAAAAATAGGAAAGGCTTATTGACATTAAAGTCTATATATTGAGGTATCGAGGTTTTGATAAAACCAATTGAAGTTACAGCGGCTGCTTCCGTACCTTCTTCATCGACAGTGATATAGGTTTTGTGGATTACTTCTGAAATATATAATCGTTCATCGGCAATTCCTGTAAAATCGGCTGAACTAGCACTGAATGCTTGTGGCATTCCCATCGAAATTAGTGCATCGTTTAGTTTAAATGAGTTTTCAACCTTGAAACGCGGCAATTTTAAATTAACTTCACTTTGAGTCATGCCATTTAGAGTAGATTTAATGTTCTGAGCGCTTATTCGACCGAGTATGTCATTCACAGTCAGTTTATTGTTGGGCAAAACTATCGTCATGCTAAAAGCTTTATTGCCATAGGGCAAATCAATGTATTGAGCAAAATCATCAGAGTTATAGGCAAAAGTGTCATTCTTAGCCATCATATTGACTTTTATTTCTTTGCCTAAATCATTTGTGAAATTAGCTGAGATAGTTTTCGATTTGTCAAACTGATCTCTCCAAATCCCTTTGAAATAAACTGCATTCATCAAATACATTACAGCATCTGCCGGAATCTCTTCTAAGATTTTTGGAATCAGTCCTTTGGTGCTTTTCGAACACCAATTGTTAATGGTGTCCAATGCCCAAACTTTGTTGAAATTAAGCTCTTTCACATAAGCATTGAAATTGTCAGAATTTATTTTCAGAAACTCAGGTTTTACTTTGAATCCCTCGCGGTACCAAATGGAATTGGCAATACTGAGCTTAGTAGAAGGATCAATCGTAAGCAACGAACTTTGCATAGTTTTGTAGTATTCATTCAATTCCTTGCTTGTAAGGCCTTTGAGTTGTAGAGTGTTCCCAATTTCGGTTTGTGTTTGTCCTTTGGCACCATTCCAAGCCATCCCCAAAGCAATACTAACGCTCAAAGGAGAAACCATCACATTACTTTCATCGCTTATTGCTATTGTATTTTTCAGCAGGTCAAGTCCAAAATCATTATCTTGGCTTATTCTTTTTTCCATCGCCGCACTCATTTGTATAGGTTTAGCCTCCTGTGCAGGTAAGTTCGGACTGTTTTCGTTGGTACAACTCAGCACTAAAATTGCCAAGAGTATTGAATAAATATTTTTCATAAAGCTTATTATTTAAAGGTTTTTAGTTCGGTAAATATTAAAGGTTTAATTTTAGTCCAGCTTCCATACTGATTACATGTCTTTTGGCAGTTCTGATGCTAATAGGTTGATTATTATCAAAATAATAGGAATATCTAGGTTCAAAATAAATGTCTATATCTCTGAAAACACTGTATTTAGCACCTACACTTGTATTCACCGACCATTGCAAGCCATCAATATTCGTATCAGCCGTGGTAGTGATTTTCTGATTTCCAATATATTCACTTTGTTCGTAAAATGAGCGAAGTCCCTTCTCCATCATAGCTCCTGCTGAGGCATACAATCCAAATTTCTTGCTATTCCAAATTGTAGCTTGTGCAGCAACAGGAATACCCAAATAATGCAATTTAAGTGTGGCTGTGGTGTTTCTACTCTTGAAATTACTTTGTAAATAAGTATAAGTAATTCCACTTTGAATACTCAAAGATTTTGATAACTTTTTGTTGATTTTCAGCCCAGCACTTAGGGGCGAGTTGTAACTTTTGTCAGGGAAATCAGCCGGAGTAAGTATCGATGTATTGATGGTTGGAGCACGGACAATGCCGCTCATTCGTGCCACTGAATTTACTGGACTTGAAATCTGATTGGTCGATGTGCCATTGCTCGAACCTACAGCAGCTATCAATCCCCAACCACCTTCGTCCGACAGCTGTAAAGGGTCGCTCCATTCTTGAATTTCTGCATTGAAAATGGCTAATTCCTTTGCTTCGTTTATCTGTTTTTTAATATTCTCGGTTTCACTTTCAGTGTTTTTGTTCTCGGCTATATCGTTGTTTATTAACTTAGTAATGAGTTCAGTGTTTCGCGTTGTATCTTTTTCGGTGATTTTCAGTTCTGATTCATTTATAAATATTTGAGTTTTATTTGAAATTACTTGTTTGTTGCTAATTTTATTGATTTGAGTTTTTAATTTCGTTTCTTGTTTTGATTGTAATGGTATTGTTGTTTCAGTTGAATTTGTTTGTTCTTGTTGTGCAACCTTTGTTTCAATGGTTTTATTTTCAGCCATTTGTGTTTTGTTTAATTCATTATTAAATGGTGATAAAACGAAAAGTAAAATCAATATCCCTGCTGCAATGCCACCCGAATACCAACCCCAAAGCGGAATGAAGCGTTTAGTTTTCTTTGCTTTCAACCCAGCTTGTATTGCACCCCAAGCCATATCATCCACTGGAAGCGTATGTTTTTCAACTTTTTGCCGTATTAGTTGGCTAAAATTGTCAGTTTCTTTATTATTTATATTGTTCTGCATATTCTTTTCCGTGAAGTGATAAAATTTTTTGTTGAAGGATTTTTCTTGCTCTCATAAATTGCGATCGAGATGTTGCCTCGCTTATTCCAAGCATGTCAGCAATTTCAGCATGATTGTATCCTTCGATAGCGTAAAGGTTGAAAATGGTTCGGTAGCCATCGGCAAGTGAAGAAATACATTCCATTATATCGTCGGTCGACATTTTTTGAATGGCTGTTTCATCATAGTTTTCAATATAATTCTCAATGTCATCTATGTTCGCACTTTGCTTCAAAGCATCGTTGTGGCGAAGATATTCCAAAGCTGTTGTTACAAAAATCCGTCGTGCCCAGCCACCAAAAGCTCCTGTTCCCGAATAGGTGTCAATCTTACTGAACAATTTAATGAAACCGTCTTGCAGTATGTCTTGTGCTGTATCTCTGTCGGTTACATATCTGACACAAACGCTCATCATAGTTGCTGCAAAGCGGTCGTAAATCGCACGTTGCGCCCACGACTTACCTTCAATGCATCCGGCAATCAATTTTTGTTCGTCAGTAATAGTATTGACACTCATTCTTAATCAAGATGATAAATTAGTTCAATGTGTTGCATCTAGTTTAAAATATTATTTTTCACAATGCAATTTCGATGTAAACAGGCCAATGATCCGATACCTTTTTTGATTTGAAATAACGAAATACTTCCCATTTTTTAATTTTGGAATAAAGCGATTCGGTTACAACAAAACGATCGTAGGCACATTGGTTTTTTGAAAGGTTAGTTTTTGCAGTATCGGGTATAATCCAGTAATAGGGCTGCTTTCTGATGGAAAGTTGATCGAGTTTGGCAGGATTTGCGTAAGTACAAGAAGCGTTAAAGTCACCGCAAAAGATGATGTTTTCAGCATTTGAAAATTTTGAAGGAAACCAACTAGCCACATGCGCCAAAGCCTCAATTTCCTGAACAGCGAACTCGGGAGCAGTATGAATAGTGGATAATAAGAAAGTTATACCACTCTTTTTATTCATAAACTGAGCAGTAAAAGGTTCGCGCTGAAAATAGTCGTTTTTGCTATCATTATACAAAGCTGTATCCACTAACTGCACTAGATCTGGTCTGTAGTAAAAAACATATTGCTCTCTGCTGCTTTGATCGTTATTTTCTCTGCCAGTTCGTTCACTACAAACCATTGCGTATTTTATCTGTTCGTTTTTATTGATTAAGTCTAAAAATAGTCTTGCAGTTTGATTGCTAACATCTGATACTTCTTGCACGGCAACTATATCAAACGCACGAACGATAGTGACCAAGGTATCCATGATGTCAGATTTGGCAAGCTTTGATTTTCCAAAATTCTGAATATTGAAAGTGGCAATTTTGACTGGATTGGATACGGTTGTAGCAATTGGAGTCTGCACAACTGATGGTTTTGTTTGAACGGTTACGGACTTTTGGGTGCGGCAAGCAAAGAAAAATACACTAAAAAGCACACTAACAAGTAGTAGCTCGATTAAGACTTTTAGTTTCATAGACATCGGCGTTTTCATTGTGAAAAAATAAGTAGAGTATTGAGCCACAAATCTACAAAAAAATAGCTTATCAATTTATCGATAAGCTATTCTTTAATTTCAGTATAAGGTATCTGTTATTCTTCTACGACTTCCATTTTTTCGATTACATCGCCTTGGCGAATGGCATCAATCACCTCTAAGCCTTCATACACTTTGCCGAAGCAGGTATGCTTGCGATCAAGATGTGAAGTTTGAGCGCGGCTATGACAGATAAAAAATTGTGAACCACCAGTGTCGCGACCAGCATGAGCCATCGAAAGTACGCCACGATCGTGATATTGATTGTCGCCATCAAGTTCACATTTTATTTTATAACCTGGTCCGCCTGCACCGTTTCCATTGGGGCATCCACCTTGAATCACAAAATCATTAATTACACGGTGAAAAGTCAAACCGTTATAGAACCCTTTTTCAATCAGGTCGGTGAAGTTTTTAACTGTATTTGGAGCATCTTTTTCATAAAGCTCTGCTTTCATAACTCCTTTTGCGGTGGTAATAATTACTTTTTTCATTGATTATATGCGTAGTCGCCACTATTTTTAAATTAGCTTTTTTTGAGTGTTTATTTTCTAAAAACGCTTTCTTGTTTAGTTTTGTTTGATGATTACTATTTTATTAATTCTATTTATGAATCAATAAATTAGATATTTGGAATCTTTGATGGTTTTGTGAAAAGTGCTATTGATTCAGGGATTCCATTGAATTTTCGGGTAAAAAGTTCATAAATGTAACTACCTAAATAATAGAAAGCAACCGCTGTAATAAATCCTGCAAAAACATCAATCAGGTAATGAGCCTGAATATAAACCGTTGCCAAAACTAAGAAGAAATAGAATACTGACAATATCGCCAACAATATATATTCCTTGTATTTAAAGACTAAAATCATGATTAAAGTTGAAATTCCAACATGTGAACTTGGAAATGCTGCTGTTGGTTGTTCACCCACCCTTTGAGTGTCTTGAACCAAGTACGAAAAGAAACCAGTATGATCCTGCTTGATTAAGTCTACATAGTTAGTCTTGAAATACAGACCAATATTGGGGAAATTCCCTGCATGTGCATTTTCCAACCCAATTACCTGAAAATAATACTGTGGTCCGGCTGTTGGGAACAATATAAATATTAAATAATAAGTCAGAAAAGCAAAAAGCACAATGAAAATAAAAGGTTGAAATATTCTTTTATTTTTAAAGTATAAATAAAAGCTTGTAACAATTATGAAAGGATAATAGGCAAAATAGCCCATGTTCAGCAGCTCACTAATCCACGCTTGATTGAAATACTCTCTAAATACCAAGGCAGGTTGATATCCAAAAACAAACTGATCAAATTGTGCCAACAAATAATCCTGATTGGGCAACATTCTGTTTATCTCGAAAGTCTCTGGATAAAAATAGACTAACATGCCACCTACAAAAGCTAGACGGAAAAACCGGATTATTTTTAAATTTCTCAAAGAACTTAGATAAGCCAATGATAAAATTCCGAGTATAATTAATAATCGAGCTCTTAATAAATCTTCCATGACCTCGAAACTTGGTCTTATGAAAAATATAACAACAGCCGTTAGAAAAATATAGATAAATGTTAATTTCTCTACAGCATAAAACCGTATAGAACGATGTTTATTCATTATTGATAATTTAGTAAAAAACAGTTACGAGTTTAGAAGAATTTACTATTTAAGCATTTACAATTTACTATTTGTTCGCCTATAAACCAGCTATTTAATAAAGTGTAATTTTAACTACGCAATGGTGAAATAATTATAGTTTATTTCAGCCATTTGTCGAGCCAACCAATAAAAGTTCGTTGCCACAAAATGCCATTTTGAGGTTTCAGCACCCAATGGTTTTCGTCAGGGAAGATAAGCATCTCAGCAGGAACTCCTCTGAGAACCGCTGCGTTAAAAGCTGCCATTCCTTGCGAAGCCAAAATACGATAATCTTTTTCACCATGAATTACTAAAATAGGCGTGTCCCATTTGTCGACGAATAGATGAGGCGAATTTGCATAAGAACGTTGCACGACTTCATTATTTTTCTCCCAATAAGCACCACCCAAATCCCAGTTTACAAACCACATTTCTTCGGTTTCTAAATATTGTTGAGGTAAATTAAACATACCATCGTGAGCGATAAATGCTTTGAAGCGTTTTTCATGATGTCCCGCTAACCAATAGGCTGAAAAGCCACCATAACTCGCGCCAACACAGCCTAATTTATCTTTATTTACAAAAGAATCTTTGGCAACGGCATCGATAGCTGAAAGATAATCTTTCATGTTCTGACCACCATAATCGCCACTTATTTGGGATAACCATTCTTGTCCAAACCCTGGAAGTCCACGTCTGTTAGGAGCAACTATGATATAATCGTTAGCGGCCATAATCTGAAAATTCCAACGGAAAGACCAAAACTGACTCACCGCCGATTGTGGCCCACCTTGGCAATATAATAAAGTAGGATATTTTTTTGCGGGATCGAAATGAGGTGGATAGATTACCCAAACCAACATTTGTTTGTTGTCGGTAGTCGTTACCCAACGCTCTTCCACTTTACCCATTTCTATTTTGTCCAACAAATGCTTGTTTTCAAATGAAAGTTCTTTATCCTCGCCAGTTACAGGATTTACGCTGTACACTTCATTGGGTTTACTCATGGAATGTTTCAAGGCAATTAATTTGTCACCTGCCACTTTCACCGACTCGAAATCATTGATTCCTTTTGTAATTTGGGTAATCTTATTATCAGCAATTTCTGTACGATAAATTTGTGTCAAACCATGCCAAACGCTTGTAAAATAAATGCTTTTGCTGTCGGGCGACCAAGTGAGGGCTTCTGAATTTTGATCGAAACTAGCAGATAAATCAGTTTTTACGCCAGTTTCAATATTCATTAAGAACAAACGATTTTTATCCGATTCACAACCATCGTGTTCCATACTTTCCCATGCTAACCATTTGCCATCAGGCGAAAACTTAGGATTAATGTCGTAACCCATCATGCTATCATTTACATTTCGAGTTTTATCTGTTGGCAAATCATAAAAATAAATGTCTGAATTAGTAGAAATGGCGTATTCTTTACCTGTCTTTTTCCGACAAGTATAAGCGATTGTTTTACCATCGGGACTCCAATCTAATTGTTCAATTCCTCCAAATGGTTTCATCGGACTTTCAAAAGGTTCGCCTTCGAGCAAATCTTTTTCATTGATTAATTCTTTGCCCGATATCTCTGCAATAAAAGGGTGTGGAATGGTTTGTACCCATTCATCCCAATGCTTATACATCAAGTCATTTACAATAATTCCACTCGATTTAGGAAGGTCAGGATATTTATCCACAGTGCGTTCGCCATATTTTACATCGGCAACGAACAATATCTTCGTTTCGTCGGGTGAGAAAGCAAAATCGTTGATACCGCCTTCGCGATTACTCATTTGACGGCGATCAGTACCGTCCCATTTCATTAACCAAAGTTGCATACTTCCCGACTCAGAAGAAAGAAAAGCAATATGTTCTCCACCTTTCATCCATTTGGCGGCGGCTTCACGAACAGAACTTTTAGTAATTTGCTTTTTATCGCTACCATCTGCGTTCATTACAAACAACTCTGAATTCCCTTTGTCCTCAGGGATAGAATAATACGAAACTGAGTAGAGCACTTTTTGACCGTCCGGCGAAACTTCTAATCCACCCACTCTTCCAAATGCCCAAAGAACTTCGGGTGTCATTCGACCATTCACGATTTCAGGATCCTGTTGCCCGATTGAAAATGTATTTTCTTTTGTTGAACAAGATGAGGCGACTACTGCCAATACCATAAGCAATGATTTTATTTTCATGTGGTTATCTGTTTTGAAACAAGAAAAAAACCCTAAGCCCTAAAGGGGAACTAAGTTCGTTTTGTCTCTTTAAAATATGTTTTGATAAATATGTAATCTATGTTTTAAATTGTAAATAGTAAATGGAAAACTAGTAAATTCTACTTATTGTGTTCCACCCAAATCAATTTATCAATATCGAAGCCTAAGTCCTTGGCAATTTTCAGGTATTGAGTTTTGATGTTCTCAGGAATTGTTTTCTGACGTGATAGAATCCATAAATACGAAGTACTTCCGCCAGCAACCAAAGCATATTGGTAGTCATCGTCCAATGCAATAACCCGATAATCGGCGTAAAATGGACCAAAAAAAGAAACTTTTAGACTCGCAGTATTCTTATCCTCAGCATATTTAGCTTTTCCAACGGCTTTGCTCCATTTGTTTTTCACATAGTTATAACCTTCATTCAGCACTTTAATTGTTCCGTTCTCATTTAGGCTGTAAGTGGCGGTAGTGTTGTTTAGGTTTCGCTCAAATCGAAAATCAAAACGTGCAATTTCGTACCATTTCCCTAAATATCTTTCGGAGTCGAAATTAGTAACTGCTTGAAAATTGCTGCTATTTCCTTTACAAGAACTAAGGCAACAGAGTAGACTGAGACAGATCATAATCTTTTTCATATTTTCAGTTTGATTGTAAGTGTTTACTTTCCAATGAATTGCATGTATCGCACAATTTCAGTACAAAATTGTTACAAAAGTAGTTATTTTTTTGCTTGGAAGTGTTTATTATTCAATTAATTTGCTGAATTGGTGGTGAATAAATATTAGAAAAAATAGTAAAATGCTTTTTCATCCCTTGTGGATTTGGGAACATTGAAGAGAAAGACAACGTTAAATTTCCGAAAAATGTTAATTTGTTTAAACAATTTTTGTTGGGCATTGTTCAACTTTAACATAAAACTGATAATATGACTAATGATAATTTTGCTCATAGAGCAGCCGAGTGGGATAACCCATCTAAAGTTGGGATGACCCAAAAATTTGTGGAAGCACTTCTTTCTAAAGTTGCTTTAAAGCCATCGTGGAAAGGTTTAGAGATAGGAGCGGGGACTGGATTAGTGGGATTGCAATTATTGCCTCATTTGAAATCGGTAGTTTTTGAGGATACTTCTGAAGCCATGCTAGATGTGTTGAAGCAGAAACTAACTGGAAGTGAAAAAGTAGAGATTTTGCACGATGAAGTTACGGGCTATCAAACTACTGATATTGATTTTGTGTTCTCTTGTATGGCCTTTCATCATATTGCCAGTATCGATGCAACTTTGGCTCATTTGTATACTATTACCAAGCCTGATGCGATCATAGTTGTTGGAGACATTCGTACGGAAGATGGTTCTTTTCATCGCTTCGACCCTATTCCACATTCGGGTTTCGATACTGATCAACTTAGTGCACAATTTGAAGCCCATGGTTTTAAAGTGGCTTCTGCGGATACTTACAATTTGCTCGAACGAGAAAGAATGCCAGGTGAAATGAATAGCTATGAACAGTTTATGTTGATAGCTACAAGACTCAGCTAACAATATAATTGATTACCTATCAAGAACAAAGCTTTTATTTAAGCACGGCGAAGTATAGAAACTTCGCCGAACAAAAACATCAATTTATTCACTCCCAAGAACAGAGTCTAAGTATTATACAAAGAATTATTTTTTCTTCTTCTTTAAATCATCCTCAACCACTGTAGTTGTATCATTTTGGTATGATGGTACGTGTTTGACGTGTTTACCTGATGTTGTTTTCTTTGGTTTTTTATTTCCTGCTGCTGCCATAATAAGTTCCTCCATTTAGTTTATTAAATAAAATATTTTATTTAATACTTTGTCCGACTATTTCAAATCTAATATGCATCGAACTGCCTTGCAATGTAGTACAAATTAATGAGCCTGCCTAATAATCAGTGATGTATGTAATTAATAGTATTTTGGTTATGAGCATTATATCTGGTTAAAGATCGTATCGATAGCCTGAAACTTGATTTTGAAAAAAATATAGGCAGCTGCCGCACATTTCTAGTGGGAGTGCCACTTGGAGTGGCGCCCCCACTACTAACAGAAACACTGCCGAGTAACTCAAGGGCTACCCGGCAGTGTTTGTAATAAGTATTCTGTGAACTAACTATTTGAGTTGATAGGTCTCGCTTATATTTTCAATTTCGGCAGCAGCCAAAGATAGTTCTTTTGGAAAGCGATTGTCAGTAATCAATGATTTCTCATATAATCCCTGATAGTAAGCCACTGCATCTAGCATGTTTGAAATAAAAGTTTTGTAATAAGATTTCCTTTTGGGAATATTGGTATCTCCCTTGCCTTTCTTTATTTCATCCCGGAGATATTGAATATAGATTTTAATTTCGGCAATAAACAGGTGCGCACGCTCTTTATTCGTTACAAGATTAGTTCTACCATAAATATGGTCTACCATCTTTTGTAAAGCTACAATTTCTGAGAAATTAGCAATATTAGGCCCAGGACAAACATTCACAGTGTGGAAATTTTTCACAAATGGCACATCGTATTTCAAAGAGGCCGCATTACTCAACCCAACGCACAAACAGTCTTTGCCTAATACTTGTGTTTTCTTTTCTTCATATTCCTCATTTGATAAACCTTCGGTAAGGAGCTGATCTAGTTTCAATTTCTGATATTTTTTTGAAGCAGCACAAATAGGGCGTTCAGTAAATTCAGTATTGAACTGCAACAATTTTTCAGGACACGGACTTCCCGGGTTTCCTTCGTTAATTAGTTTATGTTTATGTTTATCGGAAGTAGTTCCATTTAGATAATAAAATGGAATACCCATGGGTGAAAAATTGCTGAGATGTACGTCCTTTTCAGTAGCTTTGGATAATAACTGCAAAGAATAATCATCTACTGTAGTAGCTTCTGGAACCAACAAAAAGGGTGAACCCCAACCTGTTGAAGCAATGTCATATTGATTGCGTAGAAATGTATCTTCTTCATAAGTTCCAATTCCACCTTGAACCGAGACAAGCATTTCGGGAGCTGTGGACATGTTAATACCAGCTTTCTCCAAAATTACTGGCTGATAAATAGCAAACATTTCCTGAAGGAGTTGCGCTCTATTTTGTTTTAACTCTTCAAGCACTGGTCCAAGAAGGTATCCAGTGGTAGCAAAGGCATGTCCTCCGCAATTTAATCCCGACTCAATCCTAAATTCACTTACCCACACACCTTTCTTAGCTAAAAATTTACCTTGGATCAGCGCTGACCGATAATCACTTACTTTGATGATTACCTTTTTGTTGAAATGGGAATTTTCATCTGGATAAAAAGCTTCTTTATTTTCCATATAACCATACAACCTAGGGTTCATTCCAGCCGATAAGCAGATGGATGAATTTCTCACATTGCTTTTGATATAGCCACGTAGAACAGCCACAGCATTAGATCCGTCGGCAATCACATTCCCATCGTGGTCGTAAGTTTCTCCATCCACCTTGGTAAGGATATTCACATCAATCTGCCCAGGAACAATTTTTTCTCTTAATTGTGATTGCTTTTCAGCCCTTTCCGAAGGATGCGGACATTGAATCATGTCGAGGTACATGTTTTTGATGATGCTGTCGTTAGGCAACATCTCAAAATACTTGGTTATCTCCGTACCTGCTTCAAAAGCTTCAACCTTCAATTTATCCACTTGGTCATACACCATTGCCTGAAGCAAATCGAGATAATCAGTTACACGCTTGGCGCGGTAATCAGGCTCTTGTTTGGTAATTGGATGGTAAGGCAAATTCATTTTTGGATAATAATGAGCCCGCATCGATTCTATTATTCGGTCTTCGATAATTGATAATACTGATGATATTCCAAATCGAGCTACCTTGGCTGGTGCATCAATCGTAAACGCAATACCCATTACAGGGATATGGAAAGAATGAACTGATGAAGTTTGTTCCAGCTTGTATTTATCAATCTTCTGTTTGATAAATGATTTTATGTCTTTGTTCTCTGTTGTATTCATGCTGCAAAGATAATCAAAATCTACAATAATTGCACAAAACATGAGGTAATGTGCAGCTATTGTTTTGAATAACTACAAATTTTGAATTTCATTTTACTCTGCCGCTGCCATAGCCGCCATCATGATGATTGAACCTGCTGTTCCGTCCATGGTGGGTTCGTTGGTCGAATAATCGCCAATATCATCGTGATAGACTACAAAATTATTTTGAAAATACTCATACTCGTCAGGATTTTCGAGCATTATTCCCAATAAAGATTTATAGATAGATTTATAGACTGGACCATCCACCAATCCTCCTACAACTTCTTTTTTCGTTAGTTTCCAAGTACCTGTATGCACGTCTACTGGATAATCTCCATTTTCAGGAAAGCCTGTAAACATAGAAGTGCCCCAAGGATTACGCCCGAATAACCAATCACGTTGTTTGAGCATGAAGTTATGATATTGTTTATCTCCAGTCATTTTTTCGTAGACAATGATTTGGGTTATCAGGCTGGTTAATAGATTGTTTGAACACCAAATAAAAGGAATCCCAATATTGTAAGGATTTGAATTGGAAGCTTTGATTGTTTTCTCAATTTCACTCTTATAATATCCTGCGAGTGTGTTTTTGACTTCATCGTTGGCAACTTCGAAAAGAGAATAATGTCCAAGATTGATAAATGGATACAACTCATAATGCTCAATTTCCTCGTTCTTTGCAAAACGTTTTATCCACGAAGGTTCATTCTCAGCCATTTTTGAATATTGAATGGCTTCATCGAGATAATGTTTTTCACCCGTTGCTTTGTAAAGTTCAGCAGCTCCCCATTCCATGTCGTCAGCCCATGTTTTTTCGTTGTATCGGTATTTTGCTGAGTAGGAATTGCCCTGTTGGAACCCTTCTTTTTCTCTTCCTAATTGATAAAGTGTACGGGCTGAAGCCAGACATGTTTTGGCGAAAACCTCATCTTTGAGTTCTTCTTTCCAGATTCTTGCAGCCAATGCCAATGCTGCCGCCGAACGACCGGCTAAATTAGCGATGCCAGTAGCTTCACTTTTAAACTTTTTAAGACCTTGTGGTTTCCCATCGGCAAAGTAGGCAACCCGGTAACTATTCTTGCCCCATCCATAATCGGAAATGTCATTGTTGGGATATTTCCATCCGCTGTGGTCGCGATCGTCCGCCACTTGGTGGATCAATTCTGTTGGGTTTGGATGTGTTTTTAATAACCAGTCAACACCCCATTTCGCTTCATCCAAAACATCTGGGATTCCATTTGCTCCTTTTTTACCGTAGGCATCCACATTATCGCCAAAACTTTTAGGATATAATTGATAAGCCATCAACATGTGTGCTGTGGCATAACTACTTGTAATCAGATATTTCAGTTGGTCACCTGCATCATGCCATCCACCAGAAGCATCTACAAAAGTAGAGTCAGGCGTAATGGTTCCGTACATGGATGCTCCATCTTTATTATGGCAATGGGTATCATAAAACGGATTAAAACCACAGCGTTGTTGCTGCATAAATTCGAGCAATCGGTCGGCTTGATTGTCATAAACTGTTTCAGCAATATCGAAACTAACAGATCTTCTTTTCGATTTTTGTAAAATAAGATAGTAACGACCTGCAGTATTTATTTCAGAAAAATCTACAGAATAATAATAATCAAAAGTGCCCCAACCCTTTTCCTTGGATCGTTTTAGTTGAAAAGTCTTTACAACCTGATCCGTTTTTTCGTCAATGATGTTGACTTTTTCGTTCACCGGAGTTTTAGAAAAAACAATAGAATTCTTGCTGTCTGAAGGTTTATAACCCATTTGGTTCACCCTGAGAAAAGCACCAATTTCTTTGTTATCAACTGCATAAGCCGACAAAGTTATTAACGCCAAAAAGAATAGGAGTTTCTTAGTCATTTTTTGAATGATTTTATAGATTTATGAAAACGTAGACAAAGTTAAGATTTTAGTTGATTATTAAGGGTAAGAAGTGAAAAACTTATGCAGACAGAATGGTAATTTTACAATAATCAATCCAATAATTCATTTATTCTTTTGAACTCATAGCCTTTGTTTTTTAACTCTATAATCAAGCTTTCCAGTCTGTTGTAAAATTTGTCAGTCCGATCAGGGTGTGTGCCTACATGAATTAGAAGTAGAAAGCCATTTAGACCTTTCTTGCTGTTTTTCTCGTAGTCAATTATGTTCTTGAAAATTACATCACTGCTGCGGTAGCTTTTCATGTCAGGGGTAGTGTAATCGGCGTGCGAAAGCGTGCCTTTAGTCATATTGACGAGTTGTAGTCCTAGATTTTTGGTCCAAGCACTTATGCTGTCGTTATACCATTCATAAGCTGGGAGATAGTATTTGGCGTTTTCTTTTGAAATGTTTAATCTACGCATTTTCTCATAATTATCATTGAGATCCTTGCTAAACTCGCCTTTGGTGACGAGCAGGCTATCACGCTTCACCCAATCGCAGTACAACAGATGTTTGTCGGAGTGAGCTCCTAGATAATGACCATCTTTCACCAACTTTTTGATTAGATGCTGGTAACTTTCGTAGAATTCGCCAGTGAAAAAGAAAGAAGCTTTGATTTTTTGGTTTTTGAGTACCGAAGTAATATGCTGTAAACCTTCTGCATAAGAACCTCCGGTAAAAACTAAAGCCATTTCTTTGCTGTTTTTATCTCCACGGACTATAGCACCCTGTTCATACTCAAAGTTTTGACTATAGTCCAGAGTTGACTGACCGAATGATGCGAAGCTAAAAAGGAAAATGGCAGGTAATGTTAGGATTGAAATTGTTTTCATTTTTATTCAGAATAAAAAAACGAATTCAAAATTGCAAAAAAAAACTATTTAGCAATGTTCATTCTCACCATTTCTATTCGGTTGTTGGTAACCTTGACACATTTACAGATAAACTTGTCAATGCGGATAAGTTCATTCAATTTAGGGAAGTGTTGGTGGTGGTGAAGTATAAATCCGGCAATAGTTTCGTATTCGTCCGACTCGGGGATGTCCAAATTGAATTTCGAATTGACGGTTTTTACTTCGAGTCTTCCAGAAAATAAGTATTCATTTTCGGCAGTTTGTTTCGCCTCATAGTCGCGATTATCATGTTCGTCCTCTATTTCACCAAATATTTCTTCAATAATATCTTCAAGCGTAACAATTCCTGCCGTACCGCCAAATTCATCGACAACCACTGCTATGCTTTTCTTTTGTTGCAAAAAAACTTTCATTAGCTTTTGAGCCGCCATGTTTTCGGGTACAATAGGGATTTGATTAATATATTTTTTCCACTCAATTTGATGTTTAAACATTTCAGAAGAATGGATATAACCAATTATATTATCGATATTCGATTTGTAAATAGGTATTTTTGATAAACCGGTTTCGATAAATGTTTGCTTCAATGTTTCTATATTAGTGCTGTCGTATTCGTGGGCAATGATTTCAGTCCTCGGAACAAAACAATCTCTCAATTTAACTTTCGAGAAATCGAGAGCGTTTTGAAAGAATTTTACTTCATTGTCGAATTCATTCTCCACTTTATCATTGTCGAAACTCTCTTGAATAAGATAATTGAGGTCAATGCGCGAAAAAATATTTTCTTTTACATCATTGCTTATTCCAATACCAAAAAGTTTCATGATGCCAATAGAAAGCCATGAACTAAACTTAGATATAGGATAAAGTAGGATGTAAAAAATATAAATCAAGAATGAAAATATCTTCAACCACAGATTGGGGCTAATGCGAAAAATGGTTTTGGGTAGAAACTCACCAGTAACCAAAACGATGATGGTGGCTATGATGGTCTGGCTCAATGTGATAAGTAGTTGACTCCCCATAAAAGAGAGTGCCGGTTCCAAAACCGTGGCCATCAACATCCCGTAGACTACTAGACAGATATTGTTTCCCACGAGCATGGTGGAAATGTACTGTTGCGGATTGCTGTAAAAGATTGAAAGGATGGCTGAGGACAAGTTTTTTTGTTTTTTGTCCAATTCAAAGCGCAGTTTGTTCGACGACACGAAAGCTATTTCCATGCCCGAAAAGAACGCAGAAAATAGCAAAGCCCATAGAATATAAATTATGTTTTCCAACTTCTAACTACTTATTGAGATTATTATGCTGCAAATGTACAACAACAAATTGATATTTTTTGCACCTTAATCCATCTATTTGTACTGATTATGTGGCTTTCAGGAAGTATGGAGCCCTTTAATGAGTATCCGACTTTCATCAGTAGCCTCTTGATTTTTTATGTTATTGATAGTTGAAGGGCATATTTAGCTGGAATATATACACAGTTAGAGTAAAAGATATTGAATTATATTGCACTGTAAATCAACCGAATAAAATGAATATCAATAGAAATATCAAAAATTATAAAGTTATAGCTTTGTTCTTTTCAAAAAAATCCATATCTTTGCAACCGCTTTTGAAAAATGATTTAGTAGCTCAGCTGGTAGAGCACATCCCTTTTAAGGATGGGGTCCTGGGTTCGAAC
>JBBRHJ010000039.1:0-18377 GCA_038222885.1 Bacteroidales bacterium
CGTACACTCATCGAAAGCCATAATAATATCAGCACCAATACTTCGCTGTATATCCACTGCTCGCTCGGCAGTGAATAAATGCTTACTACCATCGATATGCGACCGAAAAACAGCACCTTCTTCAGTTATTTTACGCTGTTCAGAAAGCGAAAACACCTGAAATCCACCGCTATCAGTAAGAATTGGCTTATCCCAACCTTCAAATTTATGCAAACCACCAGCACGTTCGAGGGTATCAATTCCTGGACGTAAAAACAAATGATAAGTATTTCCCAAAATTATTTGGGCCTTAATATCTTCTTTTAATTCGTGGAAATGAACAGCCTTGACCGAAGCAACTGTACCAACCGGCATAAAAATTGGCGTTTCAATAACGCCATGATCAGTAACTATTTTGCCTGCCCTTGCATTCGATGCTTTGTCGTTAGCTTGTATTTCAAAAGTCATTTTATAATTTTCAAATTAAAATCCTGCGAAATGATAAATTTACAGTTCGAGATTTGAATGAATAAAATTCTCCAATATTCTCTGTCCAGCCACACCAGATTTTTCAGGATGAAATTGAACAGCATAGAAATTATTTTTCTGAATGGCCGAACTATATTCGGTTATATAATCGGTTGTCGCCATTGCATCTTTACATATCTCAACAAAGTATCCATGCACAAAATACATATAAGCATTTTCATCAACTCCGCTAAATAAAGAAGTTTTCAATCCATTGATATTATTCCAACCAATTTGTGGAATTTTAAAACCAACTGTATCTTTAAATTTTCTTACTTTTTCATCGAAAATTCCTAAACAATCGGTATCGTTTTCCTCTGAATGACTACACATAAGTTGCATTCCCAAGCAAATTCCCAAAACAGGCTGAGTAAGTGAACAAATTAGTTGATCTAATTTATTCTCTTTCAAATAACGCATGGCTGAAGATGCCTCGCCAACTCCAGGAAAAATTACTCGATCGGCATTTCGTATTTCATCGTGATTGTCGGTAACCACAGCCTTTACGCCTATTCTTTCCAAAGCAAAAAGTACAGATTGAATATTCCCTGCATTGTATTTAATTATAACAACCTTCATCTTTTCAAAATATCAACAATTTATCACTCGATTATTAAAATCACACAATTCGATTGGTAGCAGTATCAGGAAAAGCCAGTGCTGGCTTAAAGTTTCGTGCTTCTTCCATTTCCATCATAGCAAAAGCCATAATAATTACTATATCACCGGGTTGCACCAGTCGAGCAGCAGCGCCGTTGAGACAGATAACTCCAGAAGAACGTTCGCCAGGAATTACATAAGTTTCAAATCGTTCGCCGTTATTATTGTTTACAATACTCACCTTTTCGTTGGCAATAAGGTTGGCTGCATCCATCAAATCCATGTCGATGGTGATGCTTCCTATATAATTCAAATTAGCTTCGGTTACCCGAACTCTATGAATTTTTGATTTTACTACTGTAACTAACATTATATTATTGTTTTTCGGTTCTTTGAAAAATGTTTATTCCGCTAACTTGTATCTTATATTATCGATTAATCGAACGTCGCCACAAAATACCGCTACACATCCTACGGCATTTGAAGTCCAAGTATCTATTGATTTGAGGGTTGTAGCATCAACAATATCGAAATACTCTACATGAAGAAATTTCAGGTCATTAATTTGATAAATAACCCAAGATTTAAGAATCTCAGGTGATTTTTCGGATGCAAAGTTACGACTATTTGTCAACACCTTATATATTTCTGCCGCCTTTATACGTTGTTCAGTAGTCAGTCTTTCGTTGCGGCTACTCATTGCCAAACCACTTGCTTCGCGAACGATGGGACAATCGACAATATGAACGTTCATTTTCAACACATCTACCATGCGATGTATAATGGCCAATTGTTGAAAATCTTTTTCGCCAAAATATGCATTGGTAGGCTGTACCAATTGGAATAATTTACTCACAATTTGAACTACCCCATTGAAATGTCGAGGACGAAATTCGCCTTCCATTACTGTATCCAAACCTCCAAAATCAAAGTCGAATGTGTTGTTAATCTCACTTTCGGTATACATCTCAGATGCTTCTGGAGCAAAAATAAGATTACAACCAGCCAATTCGAGCATTTTAGCATCTCGCTCAATATCACGTGGATACTTTTCGAGATCTTGCGAATTGTTGAATTGAGTCGGGTTTACGAAAACACTCACAACAACGAAATTGTTTTCCGAAACTGCTTTTGTTACCAACGAAATATGTCCAGCATGTAAAGCACCCATCGTAGGTACAAAACCAATACTTAATCCTTTGGCTTCGACGGCATCAATTTCATGCCTAAGTCCGTCAATACTTGAAATAATTTTCATTTATTTGGAAAGTCCTTTGACTTTATTTGGGTTGTATTTTTATTCAAAATTCGCTGCAAAAGTACTAAAAGATATTTGTTTCCGATTAAAAAGGATTCAGCTATAAACTTTAATAACATAATTTTTAATTTAGTTCTTTGATAATCAAATGATTTATTAGTGATTTATATCAGCTAAATGAAAAAAAATTATTAAAAACTTTTATGGTTAATCTTTTTTAAAACAGATACAATTCACCAAGTTTCTCAAAAACAATGATTAATAATTAATCAACTGATTGATTGAAATGTAGCCAATACTGGAATGAGTTAAGTGTTTAATTTTCAATTAAAGAACGTAATTTCGATTAACAATTGAAGATAGGTATTGCGTATATCCGATTTTTTTTATATATCTTTGCAATCCGTTTGATGTAATTTTAAGTGTCGGATGAAAAAATGAGCATGAAAAAAGTTAATAAAGTATTATATATCTCGCAAGAGATATTTCCATATTTGCCTGAGTCTGAAATTGCTAACATGGGTAGATACTTGCCACAAGCAGTGCAGGATCGGGGCAGAGAAACCCGTACTTTTATGCCTAAATTCGGTGCTGTAAACGAACGTAGAAATCAGTTGCATGAGGTTATTCGATTATCAGGGATGAACTTAATTATTGACGACACGGATCATCCATTGATTATCAAAGTAGCTTCCATTCAGGCTGCCCGTATGCAGGTTTATTTTATTGACAACGACGATTATTTTCATCGCAAAAATACGATAGCCGATGAAAATGGGGAAGAATTTGAAGACAACGATGAACGTACTATATTCTTTATCAGAGGAGTAATGGAAACTGTAAAAAAACTTCGTTGGACACCTGACGTTATTCATTGTCAAGGTTGGATGACAGCATTGGCACCTCTTTACATCAAAAAAGCTTACAATCAAGATCCTTTTTTCAAACATTCCAAAGTTGTATATTCTGTATTTGATGATGAATTTAAAAAACCATTCAGAAGTCTATTTGCTGAGCGTCTTTTGCTCGAAGGTATTGAGAAAAAACACGTGATACAAGTAAAAGACAAAGTAATAGATTATGTGGCATTGACCAAATTAGCCATTGATTTTTCTGATGGAGTAATTCAATCGAGTGAAAAAATCAATAAGGATGTGCTTCAGTATGTTGAAGAAAAAAAGATCAAATTCTTACCTCATGTTGGTCCTGAAGATTATGCTGACGAATATGTGAAATTTTACGATAGCTTGGTTTAATCGGAATACAAACAAACTTTTAACTACACATAGTAAACACCCTCTAACTATTTCATACTGAATGAAATCAAAATATATTTTTATAGTAATATTATCGATTCTTTTTGCAGGTTGCAATGATAGCATAACTGATATGGGCTCTCAAATACAGCCCGAAGGCGATAAAATTCTTGTGGATACTGCCTCGTTGTCGCTATCCACCGAAAACATAATCATTCCATTTATATATTCACGTCCCGATTCGTTGATGATGGGTTCCTACGTGGATTTACAATATGGAACAACCAATGCCGACATTCTTACCCAGTTGCAACCGCCACTCGATTTTACATATCCCGCAGGTGCAAAAGCTGACTCAGCTCAATTAATTTTGTATTACTATTCGTGGTTTGGCGACAGATACGCTCCAATGGAATTGTCAGTATATCAAATGAATAAAAATAAGACATTGGAGTTTACTAAATTGTATCAATCAGATATTAATGCAAGTGAGTATTCTGATAAAACTAATAAAATTGGTGGCAAGATATTCACAGCGAAGGATGCTGTATTGACACGCCCCGATTCTACAAAGTTAGTTTTTCCGTTGACAACTAATTTTGTAAATTCATTCTCAGCCGTTTTAAATAAAAAATACACTTTCGAAAACGAAAATACTTTTCATAGTTTCTTCAACGGAATTTATATTACAACCAATTTTGGATCGGCTAGTATGCTGTATATTAGGTCAGTTGTGATGCGCTATTTCTTTCACTACAGCTATAATGTAAAAAAAGCAGATGGAATTTCGGACTCAACCGTGGTTGTAAATACTTATGTAAATTATCCAGCTAATAAGGAAGTGCGAACTGTAAATCGTGTTCAACATCCTGATGCAAACATCATTAAGCAGAAATTTGATGCCAATCCTCAGATTAGTGTAATTTCGTCGCCAGCTAATATTTACTCAAAACTGAAGATGCCAATTCAGAAACTGAAATCAAAATTATTAGTAAATGGTAAAAAATTGCTGATTAATAAGGCGGCTTTAAGAGTTGACATTGCTGAAATTGATACTACTTTGGCACAACCGCTTCCTAACACTTTACTGTTGATTAAAGAATCTGAATATGATGACTTCTTCAAATACAACAAATTACCAACCGACAGCACAGCTATTTTGGCCAGCATTAGTAGTGAAGTTGTAAGCGGTCAGTATCAATATTTTTATAGTTTCGATATGGCAAAAATGATAACAAAGAAATTTAATAGCTCAAAAATATTAGCTGAATATGAGAATTTTATATTGGTTCCGGTTTCGGTTAAATACGATGGTAACAAACAGATTAGTCAGATGAAGCCTCAAAATTTAATGAGTGCATGTAAAATATGTTCGGGGCAACATTCAAAACGCCCTATGAAGCTAAATTTGGTTTATAGTGGTTTTTAGAAGATAGCTGATAATTTGAATATCCCGAAATAGAAACTCTAAACAGTTTTTATTTCGGGATTATTTTTTGAGGAGATTTTCGGAATAATGTGCTGGAATTAATATCCAATTTACACTTTAAATAGTAAATTGTAAATGACCAAATTGTAAATTAATTCACTGGTGCCAAAAAAGCATCCTCAATATGATCTATGCGGAAAGTCTGACCTTCGGGCATAACTGAAATAACATCGAATCGTGTTTCCCCATTCCAGTCGAAACGATGAATATATTCGTGAGTTGCAGAAACAATATTTCGAATTTTACGTAAATTGATAGCTTCTTCGGGTGCCTCGAATGTGTCGGTTGAACGGGTTTTAACTTCCACTACGATTAACATATTTTCCTTTTCGGCCACAATATCCAATTCGAGTCTGCCTGTTCTCCATTTGGTGTGTCGTATTTTATAGCCATTGGCATGAAGATAACTTTGAGCTCTTTCTTCGCCAAGTTCACCTAAATCGTTATGTTCGGCCATAATGTTCAGTATTATTTATTAAAATACAGTAAAATAAGATCTGATAGTCGTTTTTCGACACGCAAATTTACATAAATAGCACTCAATATCCTTAAATTTAGGAAGATAATATTACTTTTGCGGAACAAACTTAACAATTATGGCAAAAAAAACACAAACTCCACTTGTAAAACGAGTTTCAAAACGTACTCACAGGGAAAATATTACGCTCAACGACGAAGAATTTAAGTTTTTGAATCGCTATATGGAGAAATACAAAATAACAAATAAGTCGAAGTTTATTAGAGAAACCTTGATGCGTACTATCATTGTTCGTTTTGAGGAAGACCATCCCACATTATTTGATTGATATACAATCAATCTTACCTAAAAAACTATTCGAATGGAAATAATAATAGTGCTTTTTGCTTTGGCAATTGGATTTTTATCCGCTTGGATAATCTTGACTATTCGAATCAAGAAGAACCAAGAAGCTAATGAAGAAAAAAGTCAAACCTTGCAGTTGGCATTGACCGATGCTGAGAAAAAAGGAATGGTTACGAACGAAACTTTGCGTATTAGCAAGGAGGAGAATGCAAATCTTCAAAATGAAATGGCACAGATTTTGCGGCTTTCTAACACTCGTGCATTAGAAGTAGCAACACTGACAACAACAAATAACAACATACTTGAAAAACTCGAAATACAAAAATCAGAAATTGAAACACTTCAAAAACGCCTAATAACAGAGTTTGAGAATATTGCAAACAAAATTCTAAAAGAGAGATCGGACGAATTTTCGGCTGCTAATCATAAAAATATTAGTGAGATTCTGAATCCTTTGAAGGAAAAAATACAATCCTTTGAAAAAAAGGTAGATGACACTTACGATAAGGAATTGCGTGACAAAATTAGTTTACGTGAAGAGGTCAGGAAATTAGCTGAATTGAATACCAGAGTGAGTGAAGATGCCAATAACCTAACCAAAGCCTTGAAAGGCGATGTTAAGAAACAAGGAAACTGGGGTGAGGTAATTTTGGAAAGAGTGCTTGAGCGTTCAGGCCTTACCAAAGGACAAGAATACGAGCGTGAAGAAGTGGTTGAAGGCGTGGATAGCAAAGTACAACGACCTGACGTAATTATACATTTACCTGACAATAAACACATTATAATAGATTCAAAAGTTTCATTAGTGGCGTACGAACGCATGATGACTACCGAAACCGATGAAACTCAATTTATATATTTAAAAGAACATCTGACTTCAATAAGAAGTCATGTGAAACTGTTGAGTGAGAAAAATTATCAAAATGCTCTGAATATTAATACGCCGGACTTTGTTTTGATGTTCATTCCCATTGAGTCATCTTTTTCGGTGGCAGTTCAGGGCGATCCTGAGCTATTTTCTTATGCTTGGGAGCGCAAGATTGTAATTGTAAGTCCAACGACTTTATTGGCAACACTACGTACTATTTCGTCCATTTGGAAACAAGAAAACCAAACCAAGAATGCACAAGAAATATCTCGATTGAGCGCTACTCTGTATGATAAATTTGTAGGATTTGTGGAAGATTTACAGAAAATAAAAACTAATATCGACCGCACATCCAATGCTTACGACGATGCTGTTAGAAAACTCAAAGATGGCTCGGGGAATATAATACGAACAGCCGAAAAAATAAAAGAGCTTGGAATCAGAACCAATAAATCATTACCATCAGGTTTTGATAACATATAAAATAAAGTAATCCGGTAGAAAGAGGAAAACCGGGATGTCAAATTTTTTGAAATAAATTATGAAAATAAAAATAATCATTGCCATAGTATTTACCTTATTAATAAATCAACTGAAAGCTGGGGAAACAATTCCCTGCGATAGTATAATTCAAAATGTCATAGAAATTAAGAATATTGATTCTTTGTTAAACAGCATAGAGTTGTTTAAAGTAGTTGACAAAACAAAAAGTCAAATTGATACTTTTAATACTAAAACAAAGCATGATACAGTTTTTAATCCTTTAAGTTTACTCAAACCACTACAATTGAGTTTATTAGATTCATTGTATCTCGAAATAAATCCTTTGTGTATCGATTTAGTTTACCACAAAACTAGAAGTGATTTTGATTGGAAAAAGCACTTACTACCCTATAACTATTTCTTCGGAAAAAATCCTGAATCTATTGAATCACAACTGATTAAACCTATAGATTCAAAAACAGTTCAACAAACAACAGCTGATTTACGCCAATCAGTTTTAAAATCATTTTCACTACTACAACCTAAATTGTTTATATATAGGTATGAAAATTTACCAGCTACCGACATCATTAAAACCAACCTCATTAACGGCAGAACTAATGATGAGTTGATGTTTATAGACATAGCAAATCTTAACTTAAATAAGTCAAAGCTTGTGTTGCCAAAATTCAAATTCAATCCATGGACGGTGAAAGCCAGAACTTTGATACAGTTTTCTCAAAATTTTGTATCGGACAATTGGTATCAGGGTGGAAGTAAGAGTATTGCCATTTTGGGCATTTTGAGCGGACAACTTAATTACGACAACAAAAAGAACATTCAATGGGATAATAATGCAGAATGGAGAGCGGGATTCAATTCGGTGGAAGGTGCAATTCGAGCTTTGAACACCAACGACGATATTTTTAAAATTAATAGTAAATTAGGCTTTAAAGCAAGCGGAAATTGGTTCTATACGGGTGCATTTGATTTTTCGACTCAATTTTTCAATAATTATAAGTCGATAACTTCTAACGAAATGAAAGCAGCGTTTCTCACTCCTGTACGTGTAAATATAGGGGCTGGTATGGATTATAAATATAAAAAACTATTTTCATTGATGCTTGCACCCATTGCTTACAAATATATTTATGTAGATGATATTGTGAAGGTTAACCCAAATACTTTTGGTATAAAAAAGGGAGAAAAAGTGCTGAGCGAAATTGGAAGTTCTATCAAAGCTAAGCTTTCGTATTCGCCGTCGCCAGAAATTCAGTTTGACTCCAAATTATCCTTTTATACCAATTACGAGAAGGTAGAAATTGATTGGGAAATTGTAAGCAATTTTACGATTAATCGGTTCTTATCTACCCGCTTATCTGTAAATCCTCGATATGACAATACACAGATTTTAGCAGCATCGGAAAAAGCCAGAATCCAGTTTAAAGAATTGTTGAGTTTTGGTATTTCTTACAAATTAATTGATTAGCAATTATTTACCTGCATTGAAAAACTGATGCCATTTATCGAAAACTAACAATTGAAATTCACCAAATCGTGCCAAATCTTTACGAATTGCCTCTACAGAATGTGTTTCACCTAAATGAGATTTAGAGTAAAACTTGTCGGCATAACATATTAATTGCTCTTCCATTGTCTGAGGAATCATATTCCGATTAGGCAATGGAAGTTTGTTTTTTTCTATCATTTCCTTTGTGAAACCAACTCCGGTATGTCGTTCACAAACCAAAGCATGTCGTTCAAATCCTTCCATTCGAAGTATGTCTGCTCCTAAATATCCATGTTCGATATAGCGATGAGTACCTTCGCAATATATTCTGGGCGCATAACATTTGAAAATACCGATGTCGTGTAGCATAGCCGCTTCAAACACAAAATCAACATCTAATTCCAGTTCTTTTCTTCTTTTAGCTATTTCTACTGCTTTAGTTGCAACTTGCTGACTGTGTGTCACTAAGATTTTATACAAATCACTGCCTTTTGTATAATACTTTTCAATAATAATGTCTACATTTATCATCGCTAGCTAAACTTTAATTTTAGGACTGTAAATGTACAAACAAACTCTTTATTCTGAAAGTTTGTTATAAGATAAAACACCATAAATCACCTGACGGGTCTATTTTATGCTACAATATCTGTGAAAACGGTTCTTTATTACGGAAAAAATTCATTAATTTTGCAACAAGTTTAAATAAGAAATCAACTGACCGAAATTTTCGGAAAGTATAAATAGAAAATGTAATCATGGCCAAAGAATTTAAGTATCAAGACCCATTTGCAATGGGAAAAGAAAAAACGGAGTATTATTTGCTCACCAAAGAGCATGTGTCGGTTTCGGATTTTGATGGACAGGAAATCCTCAAAGTAGAACCAGCTGGTTTAACCAAGTTAGCACGCGCTGCCATGCACGATTGCTCTTTTTTGCTACGTCCTGAACATCAAAAGCAAGTAGCAGCCATTTTAGCAGACCCAGAAGCCAGCGATAACGATAAATATGTGGCTGTAACTATGCTTCGCAATGCTGAAATATCAGCAAAAGGAGTGCTCCCATTCTGTCAGGACACTGGAACTGCAACTGTTTATGCAAAAAAAGGCAACAATGTGTGGACCAACGGAACCGATGAAGAAGCTTTGTCGAAAGGCATCTACGAAACATATACCGAAGAAAATCTACGATATTCGCAAAATGCCGCATTGAATATGTACGATGAAGTGAATACGGGAACAAACTTGCCCGCTCAAATTGATTTAGTAGCCTATCATGGCAACGAATATAAATTCCTTTTCATTGCCAAAGGTGGTGGTTCTGCTAATAAATCTTATTTATTTCAAGAAACTAAAGCCTTGTTGAATCCAGTTTCATTAGAGAAATATTTGTCCGAAAAAATCAAAACTTTGGGAACCGCAGCTTGTCCTCCTTATCATATTGCCTTCGTAATTGGTGGTACTTCGGCCGATGCCTGTATGAAAACAGTAAAGCTAGCTTCAACCAAATACTACGATGAACTTCCAACAACTGGTAATGAACTTGGTCAGGCTTTCCGCGATGTGGAAATGGAACAAAAAATTCTGAAAGCAGCTCAGGAATGTGGAATTGGAGCACAGTTTGGAGGTAAATATTTTGCGCATGATATTCGTATTGTACGCCTTTCGCGCCACGGAGCATCTTGTTTTGTTGGTATGGGAGTTTCTTGTTCTGCCGATAGAAATATCAAAGGAATAATAAATAAAGATGGCATTTGGGTAGAGAGAATGGAAGACAATCCTGGACAATATATTCCGGAAGAATACCGCAAAGAAGGTGAAGGAAATGCTGTGAAAATTGACTTGAATATGCCAATGAAAGACATTTTGGCTACACTCACTCAATATCCAGTTTCAACTCGCTTGTCGTTGAGCGGTACAATTGTAGTTGGTAGGGATATAGCTCACGCCAAACTTAAAGAATTGCTTGATGCAGGTAAACCATTACCACAGTACTTAAAAGATCATCCTATATATTATGCTGGACCCGCCAAAACTCCCAAAGGAATGCCTTCTGGGTCGTTTGGTCCAACCACAGCCGGCCGTATGGATTCCTACGTTGGTTTGTTTCAGGAAAACGGTGGAAGTCTGATTATGATTGCCAAAGGGAACCGCACCCAGCAAGTAACTGATGCTTGTCATAAATATGGCGGATTTTACTTGGGTTCAATCGGAGGACCTGCTGCTATTTTAGCTCAAAACAGCATTAAAAAAGTGGAATGTTTGGAATATCCAGAATTGGGAATGGAAGCAATTTGGAAAATTGAGGTCGAAAATTTCCCTGCTTTTATCCTAGTTGATGACAAAGGGAATGACTTTTTCAAACTAATTAAACCAAATCCAGTTTGTTAACAGCCTCCTAATTATCTCCCTTCGGTCGCTGACCGTTGGTTCCCCCGAAGGGGGACTTTAAAGATTGTTTTTGAAACTATAAACACACAAAATGCCCACTGTAATTAAATCAGCGGGCATTTTTGCTTAAAAATCATTTAGTTTAAATATCTTACTTTCCTTTATTCATCATTCCTGGCGATTTTGAACGATTCTGATGATTAGCTTTTTGACGATCAGCCATTTTACTCTTCATTTCCTCACGTTTATCTGCCAATTTCTGAATTTTTTCCTTGCCAATGATTCTTTCAAGTTCAGCTTCATTTGATTTTCTGTCGCCTTCAAATTTCGCCTTCATTTCTTTCTTCATTTTTTGAACTTCATCCATTCTTCTTACTTTGTTGGCATCTTGCTTTTCAAAAAGATCTTTCACTTTTGCTTTTTCGTTTTCACTAAGTCCAAGTTCAGTTGCCATTCTATCGGCACGCATCTGAGGCGTAACCATACCTCTTTGACGATGTTCCATGCGACCTTCTGTTTTATGAACCATTTTAGCTCGGTTCATCATTGGCTGTTGAGCTGAAATTGCAAACGTCACTACCAACATCATACACATTACTAAATACACATTCTTTTTCATACTTTACTTTTTTTAATTAATTCAATGATTATCTAATTCCTTTTGTAATCATTTGACCAACTTATAGTGTAAAGGTTTAAAATAGACACAAATATTTAGTTTATCTATAAAACTTCAGTTTTAAAATATGCAGTGATTAAATTGAATGAAATCAACAAATTAGATTTACACTGGCAACTTATTATTAAATAAATATCTTGGTTGTTTTGCCGTTTATTTTAATTAAATAAACCCCTTTTTGCAATGAAATGATTAACTCATTATCAACACTACCTCGATAAACCACAACACCAGTGATTGAATAAATAATTACAGTTTCAGGTTTATTCACAATCAGATGTAATTGAGAATTTTTGACGAAAGTATTAAATGAAGTTTTTAATGATAAAGAACCCGCTGATATAATGGCGTATTCATAAACTGGTGTCGACATTTTCTCGAGTCTATTCACTGCTGCAACAGCAAAACCGTGCGTTTCTTTTAATGATGAGTAGCTGCTTAAATCGAAAGTGTTATTTTTCGTCCAATGCCTTTTCAGCATAAAACTAAATCCGTTAATCGGATTTGATGTGAGCATATTGGGGACGGCAAAAATCACAAAACTGCCATCGGTTTGATCAGAATTCCATGAGAGTGTGTTTTCATTTTTCTGCACATTGGAGATAGAAAACACTTCACTCGACTTCCAGCCGATGACTGGTGGTAGTATTTGAGATTGAAAATAGTTAGTTTTAAGGAAAGGAGCAAAATTGTCAGATACAAAATAAGAGGTATTATAAAACACAGATCCAGGAGAGTCTGAGCTGACGGAACGATTTTTATCAATTTGTAGGCCAATTTCTGACTGTGCAAATCCTCTATAAAGTGCCTGACTTGAATAAAAATGCCGACCGTATTTATCGGCAACACTTTGCCACCATGGCGACAGCACATTATAGTCCTGAGCTTTTGCTCCAGTAGGATAAGTTGCCCAATAGAGTTGAGGTGAAATGTAGTCAATCGTGCCCTGACTCAACCATGCCAGTGCATCACAATAAATTTCATTATAATTGTCTGCCCCACTAATGCCCGTTGGCAATGTCACTCCATATTTATTTGCAGCAGCGGAACTTATACTCCAAATGCCTCGCGGTGAAACACCAAAACGGATACCCGGATTGATCGCCTGAATGCTGTCATAGACCTCTTTTACGGTTTTATTTACATTATCGCGCCGCCAATCTTTGAGGGCTAAGCTTTGAGTATTATAGTTTTGATAAGTACTAGCATCCTGATTACCAGAAGTAATGGCTGAAATATAAAAATAATCATCCCAAACGATACCGTCAATGTCAGGATAGTTGACAATCACCTCTTTCGTTACTCGAGCAACATGGGTACGGACAGCCGGAATTCCAGGATTTAATATTTTTTCGCTGGTGCTAAAGTTCAACAACCACTCTGGATGTTGCACTTGCATGTAATCGCTTGAGGCATGACTTGTAGAAGAGTTTGTATATCGATAAGGATTCATCCATCCATGAAGTTCCATTCCGCGCTTATGTGCCTCTTCAATCGCAAATGCCAAAGGATCATATCCGGGATCTTTGCCACGAGTACCTGTCAGATACGATGACCAAGTGGTAATTTGTGTTTGGTATAGCGCATCCGCCATGGGACGAATTTGCAGAAATACGGCATTCAAATTGGCAGATTGCATTTTATCTAAAATATTAATCAGCTCTGCCTTTTGTGCATTTATCTGTGTCTGACTTCCTGAAGTTGTTATTTTTGTTTTGGGCCAATCAATATTCCCAACAGTAGCAACCCAGTTCGCTCTGAATTCACGCTGTGGCTCAACTGATTGTAATGAAAGACAAGAATATAAAAATGTTATAAGAAGAAATGATTTGGTCATATTGATTTTATATGAAAAGTGTATTATTTAAAAACAACCGCCCTTTTCTTACGAAAAAGACGGCTGAGTACTCTTTTATAATTCCCCTTTTAGTGGTTAGTGGTTCTTACTTAATAAACTTAGTAGCTTTTCCATTGATGCGGATAATGTAAATACCATTGTCCAAATTGTGCGAATAAGTTCCGTTAGCCTTGGTTTTGTCTAACATCATTCCACTCATATTGTATAGTTCAATGTTTGCTTCTCCATCCAATTCTACTTGTACGCCAGTTGCTGTACGCATAATGCGAGCAGTAGTTTCAATGTTGGCTGTGGAAGTAGTTATAAATGGGAATGTTGATTCCATAGCTCCAGCATAAGTTGGATCAGAACGGTCTGTTCCATCCATATTTTTTAACACCTCAGCTAAACGTGGAACTGATAAATTTGCATCTTGTACTGATGTACCTGCGAGAGTTAAATTGCCAGCAGCTGCGTCAGTAAAGCTAACATTAACTGATTTAGAGTTGACATCTTTTGTTGGATTTGCAGCTTGGAAATCAGCAAGGGTTGAGAACGCAGTTCCCGCAACTATAAGTGATTTTGTTGTTCCAGCTCTGTTGAAATAAATATTATTATCAATAGCACTTGTAGAAACTGCACTATAAAATGCATTAACCATTGCATCTTCTTCACTAATAAAGATATTGTTTTTTATATCAGGATTAGCAAATGATAATTGTATCGCATTATAGTAGCCCGGAGTTGTATTTGCAGTGATTGTTGGCATATAGAAGGTATTATTGCTAATATGTCCAGATGTTCCCCCGAAAAATATGTAGGTTAGATTAACTGTGGCAGCAGTTACAGATTTTTTATTCAAACCAGAGAACATATTGTTGTATATGTTGTACACGCCAGCAGCCAATGACAAAGTTCTCATACCTAAAGTTCCAGATACAGTAGCTTCCATTGTACTTGTTTCGAGGAATTTGTTGTTATAAATATTGAATGTTCCTATAGCACCAGTAGATGTCCAAAGTCCATAATTTACAGTATTAGCATTTCCTAGTTGAGTTAAACGAAATTCATTATTGTAAAAATCACCTCCGTTAATGTAATAAAACCAACCAACACGACCTTGTGCAGTAATAATATTGTTTTTCACTACTAATCCAGTTGTTTTTACTGTTGTTAAGGTGCCTGAACTTGTTGTGTTGAGTCCTTGACCACTTGACGATTTGACTGAAGTTATGATATTATTGTCAATTGTAACTCCAATGGGTCCGACTTCAACAGCTGTTCCTTTACGAGTAACCATACCAATACATTGAGCAGAACCACCAGTTGATTGGTTTTCGTATATACAGTTTTTTATGGTTGTGTTTTGACATGCACCAACAATAACTGTTAACTTTGAAGAAGCAATACTCACGTTGGAGGTTGTAAATTTTAATCTTCTAGTCGAACTATTTACTGCAAATCCATCAATAGTTACATTGTTTGTCGCAATAATATTAGCATCTGCCCATGCTGATGTTAAAACTGTGTAACCTATTACAAAATGACCCGAAGGACTTGTATTGTCAGTAGTTTTTGTAAAAGTAATAGTTCTGTCTACATCTGTGTCTGGTCTGATTGTAATGCCAAACCCTTTTGTGTCAACACCTAAACCAATGTTAGCTGCTTCGGTAATATCCGATGTGATTTCCAGCACTACATTTCCAGTAATTGTTGCTGCATTAAGAGCTATAACTGCTTCACTTAGAGAGATAAAGTTAGGTGCAACTTCCGTTGTTCCTACTTTATAGATTCCGGACATGTCCGCTGCCATTGATACAAAACTAACTGCCAAAGCAGCCAAAAATAGAGTAATTTTTCTCATAACATAAAATATTAAAATGAATAATTAAAAAATTGTTTAAACGTAAAAATAAGTTGTATTTCTACACATTATTTTGTTTAGCAAAGATAAACGCAATTTTTATCAATGCAAACGTTTGCATCAATTATTATTTATGTTTAATAACATGAAATCCAAGTTGTTAATATAATCACGTTATTTCCTGAACATTAGGTTCTTGTTTCCATTATTAATAAAACAAAATGATTCACAATAGTTGATTTTCCCTACAGCACTTTCAGAATGAAACTAAAGTCAGCATTATTAAATCATCCTTTCAAATATTTTACTATTTTTGTGCGATTAATAAACATAAATAGTAAACAGCAAACGAATAGACGGTAAACGGTAAGGTAAACTGTAAACAATTAAAGAAGTCAATTTGCGTCTTGCTCTCCTGCCTTTTATGCAACACATTGGGAGGTTAGGCAGTCAAACTCTTTCAAGTCTCAAACTCTTCAAATTAATTTTAAGATATGTCAGTAAAAGAAAGAATAAATTTCGGAAGTAAATTAGGAGTTGTGGCAGCTGCAGCGGGTTCTGCTGTTGGGCTAGGTAATATTTGGAGATTCCCTTATGAGTTAGGACAGTATGGCGGTGGAGCTTTCCTGAGCATTTATCTGATTTGTGTGGTCGTATTGGGCATGCCTATCATGCTTTCCGAATTTGTTATTGGCAGAATGGGACAGGCCAATGCTGCTGGATCATTTAAGAAGTTGGCAAAAAATCCTCGTTGGCGATATGTGGGTGTTATGGGAGTTGCTGCCTCGTTTATGATCATGGGTTTTTATGTAGTGGTTTCTGGTTGGACTTTAGAATATGTATTTCAAGCATTTGGTAATCAATTTTCTCATCGCGATACTGCCACCCTTTCACAAGTATTTACTGATTTCAGTACAAGCACATACCGCCCAATCATTTGGATGGTGCTGTTTATGATTTTTACTGCATCCATCGTGTTGGCAGGAGTTCAGAAAGGAATTGAAAGCAGTACCAAACTGATGATGCCCTTGCTTTTGGTAATAATTATTGCCTTGGGAGTTCGCTCGGTAACTTTACCTGGAGGTGTGGAAGGTTTGAAATTTCTATTTCAACCAGATTTCAGTAAAATTAATTCGGCAGTTATACTTAGTGCCATGGGTCAGGCTTTCTTTTCGTTAAGTCTGGGAATGGGCTGTATGATTACCTATGGCTCCTATATCAGTAAAAAGAACCATCTTTCACATACAGTTTTGGAAGTTACAATTATTGATACTTTAATTGCAATATTGGCTTCTATTGCAATTTTTCCAGCAGTTTTCTCCTTGGGCATCAATCCTGCTCAAGGGCCTGAGTTAGTTTTCATTACCTTGCCAAATGTATTCGCACACATGCCTGGAGGTTTTATTTGGGCAATACTTTTCTTTGTGCTACTGAGTTTAGCAGCACTCACTTCTACCATTTCATTGCTCGAAGTAATAGTAGCTTATTTTGTGGAAGAATTTAAAATAGGACGTGTCAAGACTGTTGTTTTGGCTTCGGTTGGCATTATTATACTAGGCGTAATATCTTCTCTTTCCTTAGGTCCTTGGAAAGATTTTCAAATTTTCGGTATGGGATTCTTTGGATTGTTAGATAATCTCACTTCTAAAATTCTGATGCCTGTGGGTGGTTTGTTTATTGCGATTTTTGTAGGATGGAAACTCGATAAAGAAAAAATACTAAATGAATTAAATGGAAATGGACGCTTTAAAACTGGCTACTTCAAGCTATACCTTTTCTTGATTCGGTATGTAGCTCCAGTTGGTATAACACTTATTATTATCAATTTATTAAGCGCGTAATTTGTTTGGCGTTTGGCGTTTGGCGTTTAGAGTTTGGTGTTTAGAGTTTGGTGTTTAGAGTTTGGCGTTTAGTGTTTGGTGTTTAGTGTTTAGTGTTTGAAGAGCCTAGCAAAAGCGGGATGTTTAGTACTCCATTTGAAATTTGAAAAATTTGAGTTTTGAAGAGTTATTAGCTCTTAAATCGTAAATTCTTAAAATCGTAAATTTCTAAATGCTCTTCCTTTTTCGCCAAACCTGATAGGAATTTATCAAATTTTGCCAAAGTACATAAGAGCCTGGCCCTATAGATGAAATTGGGTTCAGGTACATTTGAGCCATCCAAATAGCAAGTACTGTGTTCTTTTGTCCAAGTCCTTGACCACCAGCCACCGTATCATCATATTTCCGTCCAATTTTTCTACCGTAGTAAAATTGTAGTATACAAATAATCAGGGCAAAGAAGGCAATCAGGATTTCAATATGGATTTGAGATCTACCTTGATCGATGATGAACTGCACCGTTCTTCCAGTTACAATGGTTAGGGCAATACTCCACAAGTAAAATGATAAACCCGATTTAGTTTGTAAAAATTGGGATGTTTTGGGTGCAAATTTGCTCAATATTAATGCGATAATAAATGGAGCAATCAAAAGGAAGCCAATTTTTTGGGAGATATTCAGCACAGAATCAAAAAAAGGCAGTTCGTTATAACCGATATACGAAAAAAACAAAGGAGCTAGAATAGCAATTGTCAAATTGCTGATTAAACTGTAAGCTGTCAGGCTGGCTACATTCCCTTTGAGCATACTCACAATTACGGGAGCTGATGTTGCGGTAGGAGCCAGAATGCAAATCATAACGCCTTGAGCCAATGTGTGATCCCATGTATTTAAAGCAAAATAAACCCCGAAGCTTCCTGCTATCTGAATTATTATCAACCACAAGTGCATTCGTGTGAATCTGATATCTTTCCACGACATTTTCACATAGGT
>JBBRHJ010000040.1:0-18142 GCA_038222885.1 Bacteroidales bacterium
TAAAGAGGCAAGTGGATAAGCCCCCTACATCGCACCGCTACAACTATCTACCCTTGCTGCGGTCAAGCCCTGGGGGAGTTCGAAAGGAGCTGGTCGTGTAGGACTTATCCGGCGACAAAAGTAGTATATTTTCCTGAATTGACAAGGCTTTTGGCTTTTATTTTTGCGGAATTTCCTTAGTAGGCTCATTTTCAGCGGCGTTTCTTTTCGTATTTTATAAATTTCAGAATTATCTAATACGTCAAGATTTGCTAATCAATATGAAAAGTGGCAATTCAATTGTTTTCTTGAATTGCCACTCGACTAAATATCAATAATTTGAAAGATATTTTCTATTTTGCGTTTGTATTCCCAATTTCTGTTTCTTCAAACTCGATATTGTCAATGCAAGCATAAGCTGGAGTATTCATTCCATATTCACCGCTATCACTCGATTCCATAGTAAACTTGATTTTATCTACTTCATTCAGTTTCTCCAAATCAACTTTGGTCCATTTATTTATCAGGATATTTTTACCAGCTCTGAAATCTGCCAAGTAAAACTCAACTTTTGCAGTTTCTACTTCATTTTTGTATCCCGTAATAATTAGCTTAAACCAATCCCCAGTTTTAAATTTTCGGCTGTAATCACTTCCGTTTTTCATATCAAGGTATGCATAAGTACTGTTATTCACCATCATACTCTTCAGCTTGTAAGTGTAAGCTTTTGAGGGATTAACCACAATTGTTCCAGGCTGATAAATTACAGCATATTTCTTGGATTTAAAAGCACCATTACCACTGATTGAACTGTATTGGTTTTTGTCGCCAGCAGTAACTGAATCGGTTTTTGAAGAGCAAACAATTCCACCATCCCAAAATTCATCCTTGTTGAGACTGAAAGTTGCATTTCCTGAAACGAAACTTTTTGAACTGGAAATTCCAGTTTCGTTCAGAGTCACATCTTCAAAATCTATCACTATGGATTTTACATCCGATTCGGGATTACATGAAGCGAAAACCAAGCTGATGATTGCAATTGCACTTAATAAAAAATACTTTTTCATTTTTTTTTTTTTAATTAATTGTTTATAAAATAGTTACATAAAGTTCATGTCATTGTAGATACAACGATTGCTCAGGGCTAAAACGACTGATAGGGTAAAATATAAGATAAACAATGCACCGAAAATGGCGATTACTAAGCTTAAATTTTTGCAATTTATTCCCGAGAGCAAAAAATATGATATAAATATGGCAGGTCTTCTGACTTACTCCCGTTAATTGAACGCCTTCCCATTTCCAAGATGACAGCTTGCAGTGGACTAATTGTCCGCCGTCTGTTGTCTTTGTAACAGTGGCAAAAGTGTTGTTCAATACGTTTTTAACCCTGTTCCCTTTTATGGAGTTCAGAGTTTTGGAGTTTACAGCAGCGGGTACTGTTTCGGATTTTCACCGAATTCCCTTTTATCGTAACTTTGAAGATTATAAAGTTCCGATACCAGATTTCGGTGCAAATATAAGCCATTTATTTGGTACTTTAAAACTTAAATTTGATTGTGTTGTTAATCTTATCAAGGTTTTGGCTTGTTTGTGTTATTTCTTGCGTTCATTCAGGCACAGTATTTGTAAATGTGGAAAATAGTATTAATTTTGAGGATGTAAAATCAAATAGTTTGATTTAAACATTTAAAATCAATATAATAAAGTGAAATATCAGTGTACAAATAATTTATAATTACTCGCTAATTGCTAAATATGTAACATTTAATAAATTAAACTTATGAAAAAAATTCTATTATTCCTTCTTATTGCCACGCTAACTATATCGTGTAATGATGACTCAACCGATGTACAATGGAAAATTGTAAACCTTGTTGTTAAACAAAATGATTGGAAGTTAAATACCGATGCTGACGGGTTGAACAAGTTTTATTCTTATAAATTTACAATGCCAGAAATCACACCTGTAATTTTTAATACAGGTTCGTTGTCTACCTATGTTGTACTCGATAATGCTCAACAAGCACTACCTTATGTGAGACATTATGAAGATAATAATGGTTCTTTATGGACTCGGACAGTCGACTGTGATTATGCTATAAATGAGATGAATATATATGTAACAAACTCTGATTTTGCCGATAATGATATTCCGGGAACAATGAATTTCAGGGTGGTGTTGATGTGGTAAATATAGAAGCGTTTTCACCGTTGGTTGACTCTAAAAAATATATATTAGATGAATGAGCAAGCCCGAAGATTTATCAAGGAACATGAGCATGATGATGTTTACGACCTGAGTTTACAACTTAGAGGAAGTGCTCATATAGATGCTGATTTAGTCATCAAGCAAATAAATGGTCGGAAAAAAATCAAGACAAAAGTTCCGACTTTCTATCAAAATGATGAAATTCTTTATCCTGTGAATCTTTCACTGGAACAAGCATCGTCAGAAATTACGGCAATATATAAATCAAAGCTTTTTAAAGGGAATACGCTAGTCGACCTTGCCGGAGGTTTTGGTATTGATTGCAGTTTTATGGCTCGAAACTTCCAAAAAGTGATATATGTTGAACGAAGTGGAGAGCTATGTAAACTAGCTTTTCATAATTTCAATGTACTTCAACAAGAGCATATAGAAATAGTCAACGAAGATGCAATAGATTATATGTCTAAAATGGATGTAGTAGATTGTATCTATTTGGATCCAGCACGTCGAAGTATTCAAGGTAAAAAAGTATTTATGTTGGCCGACTGTGAACCGGATGTGTCAAAGCATTTTCATTTGCTACTTTCAAAGTCTAATGTGTTGATTGTTAAGCTTTCTCCCATGCTTGATATATCTAAGCTATTAGCTGAATTAAAGTGTATTGAAAAGGTCCATATTGTTTCTGTCGATAACGATTGCAAAGAAATCTTACTTATAGCTAATAAGAACTCCACAATTTCACCTATATTCAAAACTATTAATTTTGTGAAATCAGGAGTTCAGGAATACACTTTTAGACACGAAACAGAGATTAATTCTCAACCTGCCTATACCAACCAACCCAAACGATTTTTATATGAACCGAACGCATCTGTTTTAAAAGCAGGGGCGTTCAAGTCCATAGCTACTACTTTTCAACTCGAAAAACTGCATGTAAATACACATTTATATACGTCTAACGAATTAGTTTCTGATTTTCCGGGACGTATTTTTGAGGTGGAGATCGTTTATGGAAATAGCAAAAGTGAACTTAAACGGATGTCCCTAAACTCTCCAAAAGCAAATATTAGCGTCCGGAATTACGTGCTAAGTGTAGAGGAACTGCGAAAAAAATCGGGGATCAAAGAGGGTGGAGATAAATATATTTTTGCTTGCAAATTAGCAGATAACGAGTTTGCATTTATTCAGTGCCAGAAATCTAACTTGGACTAGCTAGAACCAAGAATAAAGAACCAAGAATAAAGAATAAAAGAGTAATGGAAAAATATTTTTTTATATATAGAGTTGATTATCTATAATATTCCATGATTCTATTCTTAATTCGTCCCCAATAAATCGCGTGCATTTTGTACCGAAGCTTCCGTGAGTTTTTTTCCACTTAGCATTTGAGCTAACTCTGTAATTCGTTCTTCCTCAGTCATTTTTACAATGTGAGTTTCTGTTTGAATTCCCGAGTCGTCTTTGTAAACCCGATAATGATGATTGCTTTTGGCAGCAATCTGCGGCAAGTGCGTAATAGTAATTACTTGCATCGAAGCACTCATCAATCCCATAATTTCACCCATTCGGTGAGCTATTTCTCCTGAAACTCCGGTGTCAATTTCATCAAAAATAATGGTAGGAAGTCCAGATCTATCGGCAATTAAATATTTAAGAGATAGCATTAATCTGGAAACTTCTCCGCCTGATGCAATTAACTGTACGGGCTGAATGGGACGGTTTTTATTAGCAGAAAAATAAAACTGAACTTCATCGATTCCATGTGCTAAGTAATTTTCAATTTTGTTCAACTGAACCTTAAATTGTATATTCGGCATTCCTAGTTTTGTGAGTTGCTCCACCATGTGGTTTTCAATGGGCGTTACAGCTTGCAGACGACTTTCATGTAAGTCATTAGCCAATTGTTGAACTAAGCCAAAGCTGTTGTCTATCTGTTTTCTCAACTCAATTATATCGTCATCAAACGATTCTATTTTACTAAGTTGTAATTCAAAATTATCTTTGATTAGGATTAATTCGGCAACAGTTTCAACTTTATATTTTTTTTGCAAAGTGTAAATGTCGCTCAATCTGCTTTGAATCAGTTCTAAACGTTGAGGATCGTATTCTACTTTATCAATGAAATACGTGATTTCAGATGAAATATCTTTTAAATCAATGTAGGTCGATTGTAATCGGTCGAACCAAGTATTTCCTTCGGCGATGTATTTCTTAATTTTAGCAATTGATACAATAGCATCTTTTAGCGATGGTAAAATAGATTGTTCAGCATCTAAAAGTTGAGTTGAATTTGAAAGTTCTGTCTTGATTTCTTCGGAATGAAGCAAGGATTCTTGCTCCTGTTCCAACAGTTCTTGTTCATCTGGAATTAACTTAGCATCAGATAGTTGATTGTATTGGAATTGAATGTAATCTAATTCAGCTGCAAGACGAGCTGCAGATTGTTCTTTCAGTTTTAAATCGGCCAATAATTGTTGCCAAGCTCCGAATTTTTGTTGGTATTTTCCGAGTAATTCAACATTTTCGGCAATTGCATCTACTACTTCAAGTTGATAATTGTCGTTGGAAAGTAACAGGTTGTCATGCTGCGAATGTATATCAATCAACTGTATAGTTAATTCACGCAATAAATTGAGTGAAACTGGTGTGTCGTTAATAAAGGCTCTCGATTTTCCTGAATTGACTATCTCTCGTCGTATCAGGCAATGAGAATTTGAAAAATCTAAGTCATTACTTTGGAAGAAATCTTGTAAATGCGCATAATTTGAAATGTCGAACTCAGCTTCAATAACACATTTTTCGGCATCAGTTTTAATCGCTTTGGTTTCCGCACGTTGACCCAGAATAAGTGAAAGTGCACCTATGATAATTGATTTCCCAGCTCCAGTCTCGCCAGTAATCACCGAAAAACCATTTTGAAAATCAATTTTCAATTCTGAAATCAACGCATAATTTGAGATATAAAGCGATTTTAGCATATTTCAAAAAGTTAATTTGAGCAGTTTAAGTTCACGAATGACAAGACTCTGTATTTGTTAATCAATTATTTGAAAGAATTTTTTCATATCGATTAATTTGTGTTGGATTCACATCAGAAAGAACTTCAACGGCTTCTTTCTTTTCTTTTTCGGAAGCTTTCGAAAATATATTGATGAGTTCATCGGTTTTTGCATCCATAAAAGACGCAATGGCTATAGCCGATGGACGAGCGCGGTTAGTCTCGCGTAAAATAGGAAGACCAGCGGCAATCTTTGCACGCGCATTCACTGTGTTGGTCGACATTTCATCGAGTCCAAGACGATGATACTCATAAAAGTAATTGCGGTATTTTTTGAATGCCTCATCGGTCAGGTTGTTTATCAACGCATATCGATTTCGGGAACTTTCAAAGGCTTTCCAACCAGCTAAATCAGCAGCCTGAGCGGCATTTACAATTCTCTCTGCTGCCTGAAAAAACGAAGTTCCACCCAATCTGGCGTAAGAATCCATATCATAACCAATAATAACATAAGCATAATAAGCTAAAACGGCTGTCAAATTGGAGGTGATTGTGTTTTCATTCATTTCAAGCTGATCGAATTCCTTATAATCAAAGCCGAAATTATTATCCTTAAAATTGAATAAAGTGCTGTAAAAGTTCGCATTATAAATCGGTCGTCGCGATTGAATCTGAATTTCAGCAGTGTAATTATCTTGTAGTACACTTTTTACAATGATGTTCATACTACATTCTATTTTTTCAATATTAGTATAAGTCAATTCAGACCATTTACGATTATTCATAAAATCTGAAATAGACTTTTGTAATGTATTGAAAACTGCCTTGTTACTCCCCGAAATCTGATCAGAGTTTATCTGTACCGTACAGTTTAATTCCTGAGCATGAAGGCTTGTCCAAGAAAGAAGTATTACAAGAATAGCTATGTGTTTAAACTTCAACATGATAATGAATTTTCAAAAGCGTTTAATAATTCAATTTATATAGTTCGTAGATTGAGATTCTTAAACTCATAAATTTTAGTAAGCATTAGAAAAACGGGTTAATTGCGAATTTATTTTAAAAAATCAATGTGTTAATTTCTTTTACGATATCTTCTGCAACATCTAGTTTGTTTTTCAATTCGTATTTTCTTTGCAATCCAGATCGGTGAATAATTGAAACTTTATTAGTATCAAATCCAAATCCTGAATTGTGATCTTGAAGTGAATTCAGCACTATAAAATCAAAATTCTTTCGATCCATTTTATCCTTGGCATTAGCTTCCTCGTTGTTCGTTTCAAGGGCAAACCCAACCAAAAACTGTTCGTGTTTTTTTATCTTTCCTACTTCTGCAGCAATGTCAGTAGTTGGCTTGAGATTTATTAATAAATTGTCGGCGTTTCGTTTAAGTTTTATATCTGATTGATTTACAGGTGTAAAGTCAGCCACAGCAGCACACAAAATTGCACCGTCCATCTGCTCAAAACGTGACATTACAGCTTTGTGCATCTCTTCTGCCGATTCCACATTGATTCGTTCTATATTTTTATTTTTCAAACTCATTCTAACGGGACCAGTAATTAAAGTAACTTGTGCACCTTGTTTAGCACATACTTCTGCCAATGCAAAACCCATCTTACCCGATGAGTAATTACCCAGAAATCGCACTGGATCAATTTTTTCATAAGTTGGTCCGGCAGTAATTAACACCCTTTTCGACATCATTGTTTTGGGTTCAAAATAGTTATCCAAATAACTCAATATTCTATCTGGCTCTTCCATTCTGCCTTTACCTTCAAGTCCACTGGCTAATTCACCAACGGAAGGTTCAATAATCAAATTTCCGTAAGATTTCAGTATTTCCAAATTTTTACGTGTACTTGGGTGGGCAAACATATCCAAATCCATAGCTGGTGCTATAAATACTGGACATTTCGAAGATAAGTACGTTGTTAACAGCAAATTATCAGCTATACCTTGTGCCATTTTGCCGAGTGTATTCGCAGTGGCGGGGGCAATAATATAAGCATCAGCCCAAAGTCCTAAATCAACATGGCTATTCCAATCGCCATTTTCGGGATTGAAAAAATCTACCAAAACGGGTTGTTTAGAGAGCGTAGCCAATGTCAATGGAGTTATGAATTCTTTGGCCAAAGGGGTCATTAAAACCTTGACTTCAGCACCTTCTTTGATAAGCAACCGTACAAGTGAGGCCGATTTGTATGCAGCGATACTTCCTGTTACTCCTAAAATAATCCTCTTCCCTCTTATCATAATTTAATTGTATTAATTGCTAAAAATACTGGAATTGAAATAAAATTGAATCAATGCACAAACCACAAAAATACAAAAATGTTGCGAACTGCACATCCTAAAAAAAATAAAAGAACAAAGTATAAGTATACTTCATTCTTTTATAATATGTTAATGACTATTCGGCAATTAATTTTTTAGGTCAATATCCTTCGGATAAGCGAATAATTATTTAATTTTTGCTTCTTTTACCGGATTGCGATAGTATACTTTATCTTCGATAAATTCTTGAGTAGCAATAAGTACTGCTTTTGGCAATTTTTCGTAATAACGAGAAATTTCAATTTGTTCGCGATTTTCAAAAACTTCCTCGATATTCTCATTCAAAGATGAAAATTCAATTAATTTTTTATCTAATTCCGACTTAATTTCTACGCTTATCTGATTAGCTCTTTTAGCAATAATTTTTACGGTTTCGTACACATTACCAATATCTTCGCTCATTGAGCTCATGTCGCGCGAAATAGTGTTGGTAGGCGCATTTACTTTTTTGTAATCCATAGTTGTATATATTAATCTTTTACTATTTTATTTGATTGATTGAAAATTGCATCAGCTTGTTTACGCATTTTTCCTTCTGGAAATTCATTGATGTAATTGTAATACTCGTCAATCGTACTGCGGTAGCGGTCTAATTTTTTTTCGACAACGCTCTGTACGGCTTGTTGATATTTTGCTTCAAGTATTATCATGGCCAATTGCTCACGATATATGGTTGAAGGATATTTCTTTAAGGTGTTTTGAGCGGTTATCACAGCCGATTCATAATTATTCCCTAAATAATTCCCTAAATTGAAGTATAATTTTGCATTAATAAATTCTTTGTATGCCAATTTATCATTCAATTCATCCATAAGTTTAACAGCTTGCTGAACCTTGTCACTTTCTGGAAATAAATCTATAAAATCCTGAAAGGCGGTTAATGCACTGTGAGTTGCAGTTTGGTCAAGTCGGGCATCGGGTGAATCGAGATAATAACAATAACCTATCATGTACTTTGAATCGACAATGTATTTTCCTTTGGGATAAGTCTTTACGTAGGTTTTAAAGTATTCGCTTGCTGAATAGTAGTCTTTTTGACCCATGTATGAATTGGCAATATAATTCAATACAATTTCCGATCGTTCAGTGCCTTTATAATAGGTAGAGACTTCATCGAAAAGTGTACTAGCACGCATAAAGTCACCCTTATTGAAATATTCAACGGCTTTGTTGTATTTCAATTCAGGATCGTTACTTTTCAGTAATTTTTGATAATCACTACAAGAAACAAATAAGAGGACAGAAAGTAATAGTAATAATGAGTAGTTTTTCATATCGAAAATTGGACTGCAAAAGTAGTTAATATATTGCTAAAAAAAAAATAAAATAAAATATTTCGAGAATAGATATCAAATTGAGCTAATATCTTGGAAACTTATGAGTTAAAATAAAAATCTTGCCAGATAAAAAATGGTTGTTTGGTTCACTTATTCCGATAAGTATTTTTTGAACCCATTGGTATAACAAACTTGGTATTTCCCTTTGTTATCAGTGTAAATTAAGTAACAATCTATTTCAGGAATCCGGTTGCACAAAGCCATGGCGCTGTCGACACCTAGAACCATGAATGTAGTTGCGTAGGCATCAGCTATTGTGCTGTTTTTTGCTACTACCGTGGCACTTAGCAGATTATGCTCAACTGGATAACCAGTTTTTGGATTAATGGTGTGAGCGTATTTCTTTCCGTTGTTATAATAAAATTGTCTGTAATTGCCCGAAGTAGTAAGCCCAACATCAGTTAGTTTAAGAATGGTTTGCAATTGTGGACTTGTGTTTTCAGGATCGTCAATTGGCTTGTCTACTCCAATCTGCCATAGTTTCGATTTTGGATTGAGCCCTTTACACACAATCTCACCGCCAATGTCTATCATATAATGTTCACAACCATTTTTCTCAAATAGTTCAGCAATTAAATCAGCCGAATATCCTTGGGCAATAGCACTCGCATCAAGCATGATAGAAGGATTTTCCTTGATAATCCTGTGATTTTCTAATCTCACTTTCTTATATCCTATCAAAGGAAGTATTTTTTCAACATCTGGTTTATGTTTGCGATCATGATTGCCAAAACCAAATCCCCAAGCATTTACTAGAGGGGCAACGGTCATATCGAATGCTCCGCCTGTAATTTCTGAAATTTCTTGTGCCGTTTGAAACAATGTTTCAAAATACTTATCAGTCTTAACGGTGGAGTCGTTCCGATTAATTCTCGAAATTACAGAATTAGGATTGTAAGTAGAAAGTGATAAATCAAAATCATTGAATAATTTTTCAATTTGTGGTTGTAAATCAACTCCTTGTGGTTGAAGATATGTGGCTGAATAGTATGTTCCCTGAGCTTTTCCTTCATTATGAATATAAGCTACTTTTGGACTTTCATTTTTTAAAAAGAAAATACTCACTCCAATTAAAATTATAATCGCAAAAACTATCCACAAAATCCTTCTCATATCCAAAATAAAAAATAAAAATAACTATAAATTAAACAATAATCTTTGTCCTCTCACATCTTCATTGAACTCACCCTTATTGTAAACTAAGTTGCCGTTTACCCATGTGTTCAATACTTCAAAATCGAAATCCATTCCTTCAAAAGGCGACCATTGACAGTGATAAAGTATATTCTTACTGCTTACTGTCCATTTTTTTGCTGGGTCAATAAGCACTAAATCAGCATAATATCCAGGACGAATAAAACCTCTTTTTTCAACTCTGTAAAGTTCAGCTGGTGCATGACACATTTTTTCAATGACCATTTCATTGCTGAAAAAACCTTTTTTAGCCATTTGCAACATGGCTACTACCGCATGTTGAACTAACGGACCACCAGAAGCAGCTTTCAGACAAGAACCTTCTTTTTCACGCCAAAGGTGAGGAGCGTGGTCAGTAGCAACCACATCTATTTTATTAGCTTTCAAGGATTCAATAAGAGTTAGTCTGTCATTTTCTGTTTTGATGGCTGGATTCCATTTGATTTTATTTCCAAAATGCTCATAATCAGCATCGGAGAACCAAAGATAATGAATGCAAATTTCAGAAGTTATTTTCTTGTCAATTAATGGAATTGTGTTATTAAATAAAGACATCTCCTTAGCTGTAGAAATATGCAAAACGTGCAAACGGGCATCGTATTTGGTAGCAAGTTCTACCGCAAACGACGACGAACGATAGCAAGCTTCCTCACTTCTGATAAGTGGATGATATTTTAAAGGGATATTGTCACCAAGTAATGCTTTATAATGAGCCTTATTTTGTTGTATCGTATTTTCATCTTCGCAATGAGTCGCAATTAATAGCGGTATTTCTTTGAAGATTGCACTCAATGCTTCCGTGCTATCCACCAACATATTACCAGTGGATGAACCCATAAAAATCTTTACTCCACATACTTTTCGTGCATCAACTTTACGAAGTTCCTCGATATTGTTGTTTGTTGCACCCATGTAAAACGAATAATTAGCGAAGGATTTTTCAGCGGCAATACTGTACTTATTCTCCAATGCTTCAATATTAGTGGTATGAGGTACGGTGTTGGGCATTTCCATATACGAAGTAATCCCACCAGCGACAGCAGCTCGCGATTCCGAATAAATATTGCCCTTATGTGTTAGTCCTGGCTCTCTAAAGTGTACCTGATCGTCAATAGCTCCAGGCATTAATAGTAAACCTTTTGCGTTGACAATTTCGCAGGCTTCAGACAGATCAAAGTTCTCACCTGATTTGTAAATAGCCTTAATGTGTTCACCCTCAATCAATACTGAACCAACAAAGCTCAAACCTTCGTTGATAATTGTTGCATCTTTTATGAGTTGTTGTTTTGACATAAAAAAATGTAGAGTTCTTATTATTAGTTAGTTATCTTAAAGTTCTGCTTTTTGAGGAAATTTACGAATCCAGCTATTCAATTTCAATTGAATAACACCGAAAAACGCTTCACCGAATATCCCACCGCTCATTTTGGATGTTCCCAACTCGCGATTGATGAAAATAATCGGCACTTCCTTCAAAGTAAAACCACATTTATAAGCAGTGAATTTCATTTCTACCTGAAACGCATAGCCTTTAAAGCGTATTTTATCTAATTCTATGGTTTCAAGTACATTGCGTCTATAACACTTAAAGCCCGCTGTTGTGTCGGCAATTTTTACTCCAAGTATAAATCGAACATATTTTGATGCAAAATACGACATCAAAACCCTACCAATAGGCCAATTTACCACATTTACACCGCTTACGTACCTTGAACCAATGGCTACATCAGCTCCTTGATTGGCGCAAGCGTCATAGAGTTTAGGTAAATCTTTGGGATTGTGCGAAAAGTCGGCATCCATCTCAAAAATATAATCGTATCCATGTTCCAATGCCCATTTGAAACCGGTAATGTAGGCAGTTCCCAACCCTAATTTTCCAGAACGTTCAACCATAAATAAACGATTGGGAAATTCTAATTGAAGTTTTTTTACTATGACCGCCGTACCATCGGGTGAGCCATCTTCGATTATCAAAACATGAAAATGATGTTCATCGTCGAAAACAGCACGAATGATATTCTCAATATTCTCTTTTTCGTTGTAAGTAGGGATTATAACAAGGCTGGTAGGCATATTATGTTTATTTTGGAAGTTGAACAACCGAAAATATTTATGTTTTAAAATATAGATTTATATTGTTTTCCCAATAGTCGTAGCAAGGTGTTGAGCAGAATTTTTAAGGAATCTCAAAAAACGTATAATTGCGATGGTGTAAAGCGACTTAATGGTTGTATGTTTACATCAATACCGACTCTAATACCTTTATCAGCCAAATAATGCTCGATAGTGGCTAAGGCAATATCTGGCAAATTATTTTCGCGACTTAAATGACATAGAAAAATATGTTTCATTCGTTCGTGATAATTCTCAGCTAGAAAAGCGCCGGCCTGATCGTTACTTAAATGTCCAGTTATAGCTCTAATTCTTGTTTTCAAGTGTGTAGGATAACTACCTTGTTCCAGCATCGTTTCGTCGTAGTTGGTTTCGAAAACCATAAAGTCAGCTTGTTTCAGATGTTCAGCTGCATCGTCGCAAACATAACCTAAATCTGTTGCAAACGTAAATCTTTTATCTTTATATTCAACCGTATAGCCAACACTGTCAGTAGAATCGTGCGAAACAGGAAAAGCTGTAATTCGAAATTCGCCAATTTCCAAAGTTTCAAACTTCTCGATGTATCTTTTGTTTGAATATAATTTTTCTGTAACACAATAACTGTTTTGAATTCCTTCGTGAGTTTTTCGGGTGGCGTAAATTGGAACATTATGTTTTTCGCCTATTGTACCCACTGCTTTAATGTGGTCGGCATGATCGTGGGTTACAAAAACACCCCAAATATTTTCAAAGTCAAGTCCAAGATTACGCAAACATTTTCGTATGGTTCTAACTCCTATACCCGCATCAATAAGTATTCCACACTTTCCATTCCCAATAAAATAACAATTCCCGCTGCTTCCGCTTGCCATACTTTGAAAGCGTAATCTATCCATATTTCTAAGTTCAATTTATAAAAGTACAAAATTAACACTAAATTCCTAACTATCGATAAAATTAATCGGAAATAAAGTTAAGTGCTGATTAGTTTATAGATAATAATGTATAAAACTCGGTTTTAAAATTAGAAAAATCAATTCCAAAATGACCTGTTTTAGTCAGTTTTGGTTGAAAATGAGATTACAGTTTGTTAAAATAAACATTATTTATTGTCCAAATAACTTATAGTGAATTAAATTTGTTACTTTTCAGTTTAACTTCATATTATACTCATTCAAACAACTCAATTTGTGTAATGTTTTTGTTTATCTGATGGCTCATAAGTTTTAACCCGAGAAAAATTGTTAACTTTGCAATTGTATTTAGTACTTAAAAGCTAAAATTTCATGTCAAAATTTCTACATGTCATTTCTTTTGATATCCCATTTCCTGCAAATTATGGTGGAGCTATTGATGTTTTTTATAAACTAAAAGCATTGAATGATTGTGGGGTTAAAATCATCTTGCATTGCTTCGAATACAATCGAGTTCAGGCTTCTGAATTGGAATTAATATGCGAAAAGGTCAATTATTATCAACGAAATACTTCAATTTTTGCTCATTTAAGTTTGTTGCCCTACACGGTTTATAGTCGTAAAAATGATCTTTTAATTCAGAACTTGATGCTTGACGATTATCCCATTCTTTTTGAAGGGTTAATGTCATGCTACTATTTAGCCGATTCGAGAATAGAAAATAGAGTAAAAATATATCGAGAAGCTAATATTGAACATGATTATTATCGTGAATTGGCAAAATCAACGAAGAGTTTTCCTAATAAATTATACTTCCTAGTTGAGTCGTTTAAATTTAAGACTTATGAACCTACACTACAAGCTGCTAGTTCATTAATAGCTGTTTCTCAGAGTGATGCCAATCAATTGAAAAAGAGATTTCCTGATAAAATTGTTAAGTTTATACCTTGCTTTCATCCTAATAATGAGCTTATTTCTCTTGTGGGGAAATCAGATTATCTGTTGTATCATGCCAATCTATCTGTACCCGAAAATGAATTTGCAGCCATCTATCTTTGCGAAAATATTTTTAGTAAGTTAACTCACAACTGTATTATTGCCGGACTAAAACCAACAAAGAGATTGCGAAATCTGATTTCTATATTTTCGAATATTCAATTGGAAGCCAATCCTGATGCTGAAAGAATGAAAGAATTAGTCCAACAAGCCCAGGTCAACGTTTTGGTTACTTTTCAGGGTACTGGTTTAAAACTTAAATTGCTGAATGCTTTGTTTATGGGAAGGCATTTATTGGTCAATAAAATGATGTTAGAAGGCAGCGGACTCGATGTTTTATGCACAATTTCAGATGTTGATGTCGAGCAGATTCAGGCTTGCAACCGCTTAATGGAGATTCCTTTCACTTTATCGGATATTGAATTACGTCAGAATATACTATTTCCACAGTTTTCCAATACTGAACAGGCAAATGTACTTTGCGAATTATTCTAATCACTTTTCAACCCTTTCCAATATTTACTTGTTGCTTATGGTGACAAGTTGTCAGCATAGCGAAAACTTTTCAGTTGACAATTCGTTATTTCTGTCAAATAAGTCAGAATTCAACTTTGGCATAAATTCTGACAATGAGCATGCTATTCGGATAGAACTTTGTTTTCAGATGAAATAAAGTCCAGAAAATGAAAAAAATGATTTTATTCTTAACTCAGCATTTATACTTATCACTAGGATTATTAATTTATTAAACATAAAAAATACATAGTAATTATGAACATTAAACCATTAGCAGACCGTGTGTTGGTAAAACCCACAGCGGCAGAACAAAAAACAGTGAGTGGAATTATTATTCCTGATTCAGCTAAAGAAAAACCATTAAAAGGTGAAGTTTTGGCGGTAGGCAACGGAACAAAAGATGAAGAAATGGTAGTAGCCGTTGGAAATAACGTACTGTTTGGCAAATATGCTGGTACCGAACTTGATTGGGAAGGTGAAAAATACTTGATTATGCGCCAATCTGATATTTTGGCAATAATTTAAGAAGAGTCAAGAACAAAGAGTCAAGAACAAAGATTTAAGAGAAATTCTTGATTTATTAATTGAGAAAGAAAAAACTATTACAGATAGTAAAAGTTTTGTTTTTCAATAGTAAATTGTAAATGTATAAATAGTAAATTTTAAAATATATGTCAAAAGAAATATTATTCAACGTTGATGCACGTGAACAACTTAAAAGAGGAGTTGACGAATTGGCAAATGCAGTAAAAGTAACATTAGGACCTAAGGGTCGCAATGTAATTATTGAGAAAAAATTTGGTGCTCCTTACATCACAAAAGATGGGGTAACGGTAGCCAAAGAAATTGAATTGGAAGATTCATTCAAAAACTTGGGTGCCCAATTAGTAAAAGAAGTAGCTTCAAAGACAGGTGATGATGCAGGTGATGGTACAACTACTGCTACAGTATTGGCACAGTCTATAGTTAGTGTTGGTTTGAAAAATGTAACTGCGGGAGCTAATCCAATGGATTTGAAACGTGGTATCGACAAAGCAGTGGCTCAAGTTGTGAAAAACATAGCTTCACAAGCCAAAACAGTTGGCGACGACTATGACAAAATAGAACAAGTTGCTACCGTTTCGGCTAACAATGATGCAGTTATTGGAAAATTGATTGCTGATGCCATGCGTAAGGTTTCAAAAGATGGCGTAATTACCATAGAGGAAGCTAAAGGAACTGACACTACTATCGAAGTAGTGGAAGGAATGCAGTTTGATCGTGGCTATATTTCTCCTTATTTCGTTACCAACACCGAAAAGATGGAAGTGGAAATGGAGAAACCTTATATCCTTATTTATGATAAAAAGATTTCTAACTTAAAAGAATTGTTACCGGTGCTAGAACCTGCAGTTCAATCAGGTCGTCCATTGTTAATTATTGCTGAGGATGTTGATAGCGAAGCTCTGACTACATTAGTGGTTAACCGCTTACGTGCTCAATTGAAAATCTGTGCAGTAAAAGCACCTGGTTTTGGTGATCGTCGCAAAGAAATGTTAGAAGATATTGCTGTACTAACTGGCGGAGTTGTAATTTCTGAAGAAAAAGGAATTACATTAGATCAAGCAACTTTAGAAATGCTTGGTACTGCTGAGAAAATTACAGTGAATAAAGACAATACAGTACTTGTAAATGGTTCAGGGGCAAAAGAAAATATTGAAAATCGTATCACTCAAATTAAAGCTCAGATAGCTTCAACTACATCTGATTACGATCGTGAGAAATTACAAGAGCGTTTGGCTAAACTTTCTGGCGGTGTAGCTGTTCTATATGTGGGAGCTGCTTCTGAAGTGGAAATGAAAGAGAAGAAAGACCGAGTAGATGATGCATTGAGTGCAACCCGTGCAGCTATTGAAGAAGGAATTGTTCCCGGCGGTGGTGTAGCTTACATTCGTGCAATTGACTCTATTAGTGAGTTGAAAGCAGATAATGATGACGAATTAATTGGTATGGAAATAGTGAAACGTGCTATTGAAGAACCACTTCGTCAAATCGTTTACAATGCAGGTAAAGAAGGCGCTGTTGTTGCTCAAAAAGTTCGTGAAGGTAAAGATGACTTTGGCTACAATGCCCGAACTGATGTTTACGAGAATTTCTATGCAGCAGGAGTTGTTGATCCAGCAAAAGTTTGTCGAGTAGCTCTAGAGAATGCAGCATCTATTGCAGGTATGTTCTTAACTACAGAATGTGTGATCGTTGAAAAGAAAGAAGATAATCCAGCACCAGCAATGCCAATGGGCGGCGGTATGGGTGGAATGATGTAAGAATGAACTACATTCCCACAAGGCGAAATCCTGTGGACATCAATATATATTCAAAACCCTTTGCTTATGAAAGTTTGTAAGGGGTTTTTCTTCGTATTGTTTTCGAGTTCTATACCACTATATTTTAGATCTTAGTGCAGAGTAGTATTGAGCTTAGAATATGTTTTAATTCTTAATATAGTAAAATGTATTTTAATTTTTTGAAATCAATAAAAACCAAGTTCGATTTTTTGATAATCCATGCTTTATCATATAGATTGTCTGATTGATATTTTGAAATCATTACCTGACAATACGTTTTTAAATAAGAAAAGTGTGAATAATGTAACATATTCCTATCATTGTGTAACTCTCACATAGTGACATACATCTATCTTTGCTGACAAATAAAATGACATTTATTTAAGAATTATACATGTATTTTCCTCTTTAATTATAAAATAAAATTTTCTTATCAAATTATCATCAAAATTTGTTTATCTTTGTCAATAATTCCACCCAGAATTGATAATTGATTTAAAAAAATTCTCAAATTAATTAATCGATATAAATAATTAAAATTAAAAAAAATGAAAAAACTATTCTTTACTGTATTTATAATAGCTGGTGCTATTATGTATACAAACGCTCAAACAACTACTGATGCACCTAAAACTACTGATGCAGCTCATTGGTCTTTTGCTCTTAGGGGAGGTCTGGATTATTTCAACATCAAACCTTCAGGAGATGATATAAACGATAATGGTAGTTGGGGCGCTGGCGCTTCATTGGAATACGACTTTAACCCTATAGTTGGTTTAGGATTTAACTTAGATTTGTTAAACTTTAATCGTTCAACTATTAAAGGTAAAACCATTGATCCAAGTATCTTTACTTCGATAAATCTGTCGAATCTACTAATCCCAAGACGTGAGAATGCCAAACTAAATTTTTATGCCAACTTTGGTGTAGGTGCAAGTTTTGCAAGTTCTTCTGATTTGGTTCCCGCAACTGCCTATGCTAGTTTTGGCAATGATAATAGTGCACTTGCTTATACAGGTTTAGCTATGGAATATAATGTTAGCAAACTTATTGGAATAGGTTTGGAAAGTACATACCGTGGCTATATTACACCCAAAACCAATTATTTAAATTATAATGATTGTTATACCATCATGGCAACACTTCGTGTAAAACTTGGTGGAAGCAAAACTCACGTTCGTGACATGACCAGATCTGAATACTATCCTGATCCTGTTCCAGTTATCAAACAAGTTGAAAAT
>JBBRHJ010000041.1:0-17475 GCA_038222885.1 Bacteroidales bacterium
CAAATTCTGAAACAATTAGAAACCGACAATCGACAATCGGGTGTTGCAAAACCTATTGGCGAAATAGCCGAACAACGAGAAGGTTTCCAGCTCAGCTTTTTCCAATTGGACGATCCCGTTTTGGAACAGATACGAGATGAAATCAAAAACCTGGATATTAACAATCTGACACCTGTAGAGGCATTGAATAAATTGAATGATATAAGAAGAATTATCACGGGGAAATAAATAAGGGAATAAGGGTGGGAATTCTCTATTTGTTTGTGCTGCTGCTATTAAGGGGCTACGCATATAAAAATAAGGTTTTAATATGTGTAGTTTCTATTAAATGTTTCAACATAAAAATAATGTTTTTTTTATGCGAAGCCCCTTAGTAGCGTCAAGAGATTCACAAAAAAAACCACCCTTATTCCCTTATTTTTCTTGGTAACCATCGCACTGAAATAAAAAATCCTTTTTTCAATATCCCTTTCATAAATTCACACTTCTATCATCAATATTTCATTACACATTTATACAACAAGTGAGTTATAGGAATGTATAAATATTCAGTTTATACCAAGCTCAATGAATGAGTATAAAAAAATGACTACATTTAATTATAAAAACACATTTTTTGAAGGGAATAACTAAAAATTTCAGTATTTTTGCACTTTATTTTGAGGATATAAAACTAACAAACATATTTTTGTATGAAAAAGCATAATTTTAGTGCGGGACCTTCTATTTTGCCTCGCGAAGTGATTGAAAAAACTGCTGCGGCTGTGTTAAATTTCAACGATTCCGGTCTGTCGGTTCTTGAAATAAGCCATCGCTCAAAGGGTTTTGAGGCAGTGATAGCTGAAGCTCGCGAACTTTTTATTGAGTTATTAAATATCCCAGAAGGTTATTCTGTGTTGTTTTTAGGAGGTGGTGCCAGTATGCAGTTTGCTATGGTACCAATGAATTTATTTGAGAAAAAAGCCGCCTATTTGAATACTGGCGTTTGGGCAAATAAAGCCATGAAAGAAGCCAAAGGATTTGGTGAAACTGTGGAAGTTGCTTCGTCGAAAGATGGCAATTACAGCTATATACCAAAAGGTTTTGTGATACCAACCGATGCTGATTATTTCCATATTACCACTAACAATACTATTTACGGTACTGAAATGTTGAATGATATTGATTCGCCAGTTCCATTGGTTGCCGATATGTCGTCTGATATTTTTTCTCGTCCTATCGATATTTCAAAATACGGAATTATTTACGGTGGTGCTCAGAAGAATTTAGCCCCTGCCGGATTGGCTTTTGTGATTGTGAAAGATGAATTATTAGGAAAAGTTTCACGCTATATTCCTACCATGTTGAATTACAAAACGCATATTGCCGAAGGTTCTATGTTCAACACACCTCCTGTTTTGCCTATTTATACTGCCATGGAAACATTGCGTTGGTTGAAAAAGAATGGTGGATTGGTAGCAATGGAAAAAACAAACATTGCCAAAGCTGAATTGCTTTACAATACAATAGATGATAGCAAAATGTTTGTTGGAACTGCTGCTACGGAAGACCGCTCCCGTATGAATGTCTGTTTTGTGATGCAACCTGAATACAAAGAATTGGAGGCAGACTTCCTGAAATTTGCAACCGATGCAGGAATGGACGGCATAAAAGGACACCGCTCAGTAGGCGGATATCGTGCTTCTATTTACAATGCTATGCCGATTGAGAGCGTACAAGCCCTTGTGGATTGCATGAATGAATTTGAAAAACAACATTAATAATATGTCAAATGTAGAAAGTCTAAGGTCAAACGTCCTTAGACTTTTGTATTTTGACCTTAGACATAAAAAATCATGAAAGTACTTATTGCTACCGATAAACCATTTGCAAAAATTGCAGTGGATGGAATCCGAAAAGAAATTGAAGCAGCAGGTTTTGAACTTGCATTGCTCGAAAAATATACCGAAAAACAGCAACTACTCGATGCAGTAGCGGATGCTGATGCCATCATTATAAGAAGTGATATTGTGGATGCTGAGGTTATTTCGGCAGCTAAACAGTTGAAAATAGTGGTTCGTGCTGGTGCTGGTTTCGATAATGTAGACCTCGAAGCTGCAACTGCTGCTGGTGTTTGTGTTATGAATACGCCAGGACAAAACTCCAATGCAGTAGCCGAATTAGTTTTTGGACTTTTAATTTTTGCGATTCGCAATTTTTATAATGGTTCGTCAGGTTATGAACTGAAAGGCAAAAAAATGGGTATTCATGCTTACGGCAACGTGGGTAGAAATGTGGCCCGCATTGCCAAGGGTTTCGATATGGATGTATTAGCTTATGATATGTATTGCAGCGACGAAAGCATTAAGATGGAAGGTGTTGAGCCAACATGTTCGGTGAAAATGTTGTATCAAAGCTCTGATGTAATTTCGATTAACATTCCTGCCACCAAAGAAACCAAACAAAGTATCAATCTTGAATTGCTCAATTTATTACCCAAAGGAGTCATTATTGTGAATACTGCCCGCAAGGAAGTCATTAACGAAGATGAAATGTTGGAATTTTTGCTCGCCAGAACTGATGTAAAATATGTAACCGATATTATGCCAAATAATCATGCCGAAATGGTTGAGCAATGTGCCGGAAGATATTTTGCAACCCCTAAAAAAATGGGTGCTCAAACTGCCGAAGCCAACATCAATGCCGGAATAGCAGCTGCCAAACAAATTGTTGGTTTTATTCAAGAAGGTGACAAAACATTTAAGGTAAATAAATAGGAAAGGTGGCCCCTTCGCTACCGCACGATTGTATCGTGTGGTTGGGAAGGTTAAGAAAGCTAATTATTGGATATTGTGTTGATTTATCGACACAACCATACGATGCAATCGTGCGGCAGCGGGGTTAGTGGTTTTATTTACCATATACGCTGGTAAGCTCAACGATTATAAAAGACTCGATAAAGCTATTGATTGGAATGACTTTCTAAAAAAGGCAGTTGCAATTTGCCGTAAAACTAATATGAAGTTCTATATCAAAGACGATTTGGCAGCATTCAATCATAATACAATAATTCTCCCAGAAGAACGCAATTCTAATTGCTTGAATTTGTATAGATTAACTTGATCCAAACCAAATCAATTGTCAGTCCTTTTTAATATTATAAAGATGCAGCCATAGTGGCTGCATTTTTTTGTTGAAAACTTTTTTCAATATTTTGTTGTAGATTCAATTATTTCTCATATATTTGTCAAAAATTGTCAAGTCTAAAATAATCAATTATGCTATTTTCAGATAAAATCAGACAACTACGTGAAGAAAAGCAACTTTTGCAACGTCAAGTTTCAGCTTTTCTTGAAATGGATAATGCTCTCTATTGCAAAATAGAACGAGGTGATAGACCTGTAAAACGAGAACAAGTTCTACTACTCGCTAAAATATACAATTTTGATGAGTCGGAACTTTTAAAACTCTGGCTCGCAGACAAAGTATATAGTATTGTCGCTGAAGAAGGGAATGCAAGCGAAGTTTTGAGTATTGTAAATGAAAGTATTGTTGAATACAATAAAACCAAATGAAATGAATCTACAATCTTTATTATCTTTAGAAGAAGAGTTGATTCAAAGAGCAGTTAACTCTAAATATACCGACGAATTGGCTGATGTTTTTGGGTCTTCTACAGCAAGTACTGTTGATAAAATCAACAAAGATTTACTTAATACTAGTTTTGGTATTCCAGATTTGGTGCACAGCAAACTCATTTTAGATTTAATTTACACTTATTTGGCAGCTAAGGGGTTAAAAAATGTAACGGATATACTACATGATTGTTTTGAATACCAAAGCCAATCTGACTTTTATGTTATTGAGGGTGTAAAGTTTAATACAATCCCTCTTCTTTGCGAGAAATTGCATGTTGCATTTCTAAATTCTAAGTTTGAATATAAAAATGGTAAGTTTATTCGCAGTAAGTCGAAAAATAATCTAATTGAAAAGGGAGCAGTTTACACAAAGCCTAACATAGTAAATGAGATTGTTGAAACAACTTTAAACAACGCAATACAGAACAATTCTGATTTAAGTGATTTTACAATTTTGGATTTTGCTTGCGGTACTGGTCGTTTTTATGAAAGCATTGTTAATCTACTTTTTTCAAAACATGGAATCTCTTCAAGTAACAGCGTATTAAAACATGTTTATGCCGTTGATATTGACCCTATCGCTATCAATATAACTCGGTTAAAAGCGATTAATTTTTTAGACGAAGTCACGAACGAAAAAATAGCAATTATTTCAACTCAGATTATACTTCGTAACGCACTAGTGCGTGAAAGTATGTTTATTGAAGACGACAATGCGCTTAAAGCCTGTGATTTAAATGGTTTAATTAACGGAAGGTTTGATGCAATCGTATCAAATCCACCGTATCTGGTGTTGAAAATAAATAAGAATAAAGTCAATAACGAACTGGTAAATAAGATTCAAAATCAAGTACAATATTTTAGAAATTCAGGTTTCTATCACTATTCAATTGAGGGGATGTTAAATTATTACCAACTCTCAATAGAAGCAATGTTGTCGATGGTAAAGCCTAACGGGGAGGTTGGCATAATTTGTCCGTCCTCACTTTTCGCGGATATTTCTGCAACTAAACTGAGAAAACATTTATTGCTTAAACACAAATTACGTACGATTAATTACTTTGCAGAAAAGGAGCAATTGTTCGAGAATGTTTCTCAGGCAACAAATATTTTTTATCTCCAGAAAGCAGGAATTACTAACACTATTGAAGTTGAGGAAAATGGTGTAAGTTTTACTGTTAATCTATCGTTAATTAAACAACTATTTCCAGCACAAATGGAAATTCCTTTTATTACCCATACAGAATGGAATATACTTACAAAATTCTCTTCAGTAAAGAAGCTTAAACAAATACCAAATGTTCGAAATCGTCGAGGTGAATTAGATTTAACCCTATTTAAAGAGTTTATTACCAATCAAAAAACAGCATTACGATTAGTGCGAGGGAATATGATTGCAGAAAACGGAATAAAAGATATAAACAATGAGTTCGTTTCAGAATCTTTTATTAATGCTAAATCTAATGATTTTGTAAAATATGATTATAAACGAAAAAGATTGATTTGTCAGCAAATTTCAAATACGGGTCTTAAAAAAAGACTTAAATTCGTGATTTGTGATGAGTCTGATATTTTGGGTAACTCCTGTAATTATTTGTCAGCTGATGAAAGAACATTATCTAAGCTCAACTTGGTTTTAAATAGCAATATTCTAAATTGGCGATTTAAAATTACAAGTACAAATAATCATATAAATAATTATGAGTTAGATGAATTACCAATAGTAGATTTGAATTTGATTGACGAAAAATTCAAATATAATACTCAAAATGAATTAGATGAATATATTGGTCATGTTTATGGCCTTGAATCAGAAGAGATACAATTTATAACACAAAAAGTAGGATGAAAATATATAATCATATTGCAGCGGGTTTTAGTGATTTAGAATGGAAAATGGTTGAACATATTCCAGAGGGGGGCAATTGGCAAAATATACCAGAGTCAATTCCTTCTCAACGTTTAGCTCAGATTCGTAAATCTGGAGGTCGTACTACTTATTATGGTAGATTAGTTTACGATAAACCAAGCTTTACTATTACTACATATTTTAACCGCCTAGGGAATGGTTGTAATTTACACCCTACACAAGATAGAGTGATTTCAAATCGAGAAGCTGCCAGATTACAATCATTTAGAGATTCGTTTATTTTTAAGGGTACAAAGACTTCCCAATATAAACAAATTGGGAATGCAGTTCCTCCTCTACTTGCACGTTATGTTTCAAACATGATAAAACCTCATTTGAACGAATTGACATTTGTTGATTTATTTGCAGGAGCAGGTGGAATGTCTGAAGGTTTTATAATGAATGGATTTGAATTAATTGCGGCTAATGAGATTGAGAAAAACTACTTTGAAACATATCGCTTTAATCATTCTCAATATGCAAATCCAGAAAATTTTATTCTCGGTGATATTACACTTCCAGATGTAAAGCAGAAGATTATCGATGTTACGAGAATGAAAAAAATCGGTGTTGTAGTTGGTGGACCTCCTTGTCAAGGGTTTTCAACTGCTGGTTGGAGAGATCCAAATGACAATCGCAACCAATTGTTCAAGGATTTCGTAGAAATTGTAAAAACAATACAACCTGAATTTTTCGTTTTGGAGAATGTGTTAGGTATTCTATCAATGCGTGGTGGCGATGCCGTAAAAGAAATAATTGAATCATTCACCGAAATTGGTTATAATGTAAACGAACCATTTCGCTTTAATGCTGAAGACTTTGGCGTACCACAAAAACGTAAACGTGTAGTAATTATTGGTTCTCTAAAGAAGTGCGAGATTTCAAGACCTGAAACTTTATTCTCTGATAAAAACCCTATTTTACCAAATGTAATTACCGTTAAACAAGCTATTGCTAGTTTGCCTCCAATACAAGCAGGTGACAATGTGATTGTTAAAGATTTTACCATACCGTCGAATACCCCATACGACAAATTAATGAAAGAGGAAATCTCATTTGATGAGTTTTACGAATTATCAAAGAAGTGGTAGTTTACCACTTTTTTGAAGTAATGTCAGCTAGGAGATTAAAAGTTGTTTCTAATTGTTTCATTGCAGCTTTTTCATCTTTTTGAAGTAAAAACATTAATGTTAATTTGATGCTTTCGTCAATTTCATTATTATTCCAAGTATATTGTTTTCTGTTACCCTTCCCCTTGTAGTTTTCAAGGCTTTCAAAAGCAATCCGGATATATCTATCCACATTATTTTGTTGATTCTTTCCAGTCAAAGCCTTCTGCTTAACTTCTTTATAATCACCGGTTTTGTAGTTGAATCCAACGAAAGTATAATCATAAAATGAATAATCAGGATTTAACAGTTTTATTAAAAAGTCGTTGTATCCACTCTCGCTTATTATAGATAATGTTAGTAGGATTTGATGGAGATTATTTCGCAAAAGTACACTCAATGCGACAGCCTCTTTATCAGTAGTTACCTTGTTTTTTAGTTTGTCCCAAAGATACTTTGAATGCCAAGAAATTACTTGTTCTCCTTTCGCTTCGTCAGCAAGCAATGTAAGGATATCACTTAAACTCATTCGATTATTTTTGGCTGAATTTTCTCGATTAGTCATTGGATGAAATTTCGCACGATGGCAAAACCCCAGCGAAATCGGACCAATATGGTCAGCACTCAAACCGTGTTTGCCAAATTCAGCCATAAGTCTGTCTGCCATTTTCCAATTTCCGTCCGCCCAATTTTCATACACTCTTCTATCTTGAGAGTATCTTTGAAGATTCGCTTTATGTCTTCCTTTATCTGATTTTCCACGACAACAGTTGCCGTCTGAATGAAATCCGTCAAATCGATCTGGGGAATTGCTCATAACACCTGGTGATAGCCTCGTATGACAATTATCGTAAATATATTTACCTAATTCAGATTTAACAATTTCAACATTTTCTATCTTAAAAACTTTTTTAATTGCTTTAAGTTCAATTTCAGTCAAGCCAAATTCGTCAATAATTTCAGTTATAGTTAATGAATATGGTTCAAGCTCAACCGAAAATGATTTATTGAGTGCATTAAGTGTATTTTTATTGGGATATACATATTCAATAGCAAGTGACTTTCCACAAATTTGACAAGCATGTTTTTTTGTTGGATGCATGATAACAGCAATTTTAGCATAACAGCCTGCCTCAATCTTGATGCCGTTTTCAATACATTTGCTATCCCACCATTTCCTGCGTAGTTGACCTTGCTTTGATTTTCCTGCCACAACCCACTTAACTCTTCCGTCGTTACCTCTGTCGTAATACAATCCATTATAACAATCATTGTTGACAATCATTTCCGTATACTCTAGAAAATCACCACTCCAAGTCCTGTCGATAGCTTCTAATTTATTCATAATCTTTTCAGATACTTTTTTTATTAATGCTGATAATCTATTTATATTTTAATAATTCGCCAATTTGGACACCTAAAGCTTTTGCGATTTTTTCAATATTACAAAGTGTTATATTCTTTTCAGCACGCTCTATCATTCCAATATAAGTACGATGAAGTCCGGCCAACTCTGCCAGTTTCTCCTGTGAAAGTTGTTGTTGCTTTCTGTATTTTTGTACATTTGATCCAAAAACATGTAGAATAGGTTCGCTAATCATAGTATGGAGTATTTTAGTATGCAAAATTAAAAATCAATATAATTTACAACAACATACTAAAGTTAGCATAATTAGTTGTACTTATAGCTATGAAAATTCTACCCTTCGTGCCCCACGATTGAATCGTGTGGCTGGTAAGGTTAATGAAGAGAATTATTGGATATTCTGTTGATTTAATGACATAGCCACACGATGCAATCCGTGCGGCAGTGTTCAGTAAATACAAAAGGAAGAGACGTTTTTGGTCGCTTTGATTTTGATGTCATCACAAATTGTGATGACATAGCAAACCACTCATAATCTTTAAGTTGAAACATGAAATCATCAGGAAATCGTTCGATATTTCGTTTTACTGACTGATTCAATATTCGAGTTTCTGTATTGTAAAGCTCTGCTAAATCAAAATCTAACATTACTTTCTGTCCACGAATTTCGTAAATTTTGTGTTCAATTTGTTGAAGTTCCATAATAGTGTTAGCTATTTGATTTTCAGTACGATTATTACAGGGATTCCTCTGTGAATGAACTGGATATCCATAAAGTGTGTAAATTAAAATTTGTATTACAAACTTATATAAAAAATTTAATTGATGAACGTTTTGAATATTGAACCTCAACCCTTTACCCAAAGACAACAAAGACACTGAAAACAATCTTAACAATTGTCAGTTCAGTGTCTTTGTTTTGTTTTTTCGCAAATGAATCTTTGCAAGTAGCTTTCAATAAATGAATATTAATACCTAAACTCTCAAATTCTTGTATTTATTGCTACAATATCAAATGTTTTGTTGTCTTTAAATCTTTTGTCTTTACTCTTTGTTCTTTTATTGTCTTTTCGCCGGTTTGAATATATGCGACGAATGTCCGTAGAATAATTCAGCAGCTTCCATTACAGTTTCTGATAAGGTAGGGTGAGGGTGAATGGTGAGTGCCAAGTCTTTAACTGTTGCACCCATTTCAATCGCCAACACACCTTCAGCAATCATTTCACCAGCTCCTGGGCCACAAATACCGATACCAAGTATGCGTTCCGTTTCAGGATCGATAATCAACTTCGTCAATCCATCGTTTCGGTCGAGTGTAGTAGCACGGCCACTGGCTGCCCAAGGGAATTTAGCCAATTCAAACTTAATGCCTTTCGCCAACGCTTGATTTTCAGTAATTCCTGCCCAAGCTATCTCGGGGTCGGTAAATACCACTGCCGGAATTGCCAAAGGTTCAAAAGCCACTTTCTTGCCAGAAATAGCATCTACCGCTACTCGTCCTTCGTGCGAGGCTTTGTGTGCCAACATAGGTTCGCCTACAATATCGCCAATCGCATAAATGTTTTCATCGTTGGTTTTCAGCGTATTATCAGCCACTATCCAGCCACGTTCGTTAACCTGTACTTTGGTGTTTTCAAGTCCCAAGCCAGCTGTAGAAGGTTTACGACCGATGGACATCAACACATAATCGTATTGAAGTTCTTCCACCTTGCCCTCTTTATTTTCAATTTTCACCGTCAATCCATCGCCAGCTTCTTTAATTTCAACCACTTTGGATTGAAGCATGATTTTATCGAAGGATTTATCCAAGCGTTTTTTCAAGTGAGCCACCATATCTTGATCGGCTCCGGGCAACAATCTATCCATAAATTCCACCACTGAAACCTGCGTTCCCAAAGCTGAATAAACCGAACCTAACTCCAAACCAATATAACCGCCACCCACAACGAGTAGCGATTTTGGAATGGTTGGTAAATCGAGTGCCGTGGTTGAATTCAACAAACGAGGACTGTCAATTTGCAAAGAAGGTATTGTGGTAATGATTGACCCAATCGCCACAATGGCTTTATCGAATTCAATTTTTTCAGTAGATCCATCTTGTTTACTCACTTCGATAGTCGACGATGAAATAAACTTAGCACGACCTTGTACGAAATTGATTTTGCGTTGTTTGCTCAGTACGCCAAGTCCGCCTGTAAGCTTGTTGACAACTTTATTTTTGAAGGCTCGCAGTTGGTCAATATCTATCTTGGGTTCTCCAAAATCAATTCCCCACTCTTTGGCTTCTTTGGCTTCATTCAGTAATTTTGCCACATGAAGCAATGCTTTGGAAGGAATACATCCTTTGTAAAGACAAACGCCTCCAGGGTTTTTCTCCAAATCGACTAAGGTAACTTTCATACCTAAATCGGCAGCATAAAATGCCGCAGAATATCCACCTGGACCTCCACCAATTACAACTATATTTATATCTTTATTTGAATTTTCCATTATAAAATTCTGTTTTTTAATTAATAAATGAAAACTGCTTATCCCATTTAGACAGGCTGTTATCTATTTTAAATTTTTTGTTATTACACGCACAGTTTTATTGACATTGACTGTTTAGCACCTTCATAAAGTCTATTTACACAAAGATAATAAGGGAAGACTTTTTGGGTAATTCGTTTTTGCTACTAAGGGTTTCAATATAAAAAATAAGGGTTTTATTAAATATGCGTAGCCCCTACTAAGGGTTTCAATATAAAAAATAAGGGTTTTTTTAATATATGTATAGCCCTTACTAAGGGTTTTCAATATAAAAAATAAGGGTATTTAAAATATGCGAAGCCCCTTAGTAGGGGAAATCACGATAAGAAAACAGCTTCCCTTATTCCCTTATTTTATAAAAATCGAATAACCCAATTCTTTGTTAACCAACTGTCTGGTAGCTAAAATTCATTACTTCTAGCCAACTAATATAATTTCAAGCAATTACTTATAAAAAATAATTCTTACTTGACAGTAAAACGAAATAAACAACTTGTATACGATACTAAACTTCTTTATAAGACTTTTTCTGAATACGAAAGTTGTTTATTTCTATAATTCTCGAACTCCTTATTCCCCTTTAGGGGTTAGGGGTGGTTTTTTATCTATCCCTCCACTATAAACTTCATCGGGTTTTCAATAGCTTCAATCACCCAACGCAAGAAGCGAATCCCATCGGCACCATCAATCACACGGTGATCGTAGGACAATGAGAATGGCAACATCATGCGAGGTTCAAATTTACCATCGATAAATACTGGCTCCATGCTTCCACGAGAAACGCCTAAAATAGCCACTTCCGGTGCATTGATAATCGGAGTGAAAGCTGTTCCACCAATTCCACCTAAGTTGGTAATGGTGATACTACCGCCCTGCATATCAGCAATGGAAGCTTTTTTGTTACGGGCTCTTTCGGCCAATGCGTTCATTTCTCTCGAAATTTCAATCACATTCAATTGATCTGCATTTCTAATGACAGGTACTATCAATCCAAAATCAGTATCCACTGCAATTCCAATATTGAAGTATTTTTTATAAATAACTTCTTTGGTTTGCATATCCACACTGGCGTTAAATTGTGGGAATTTCTTTAAAGCAGCTGCAATAATTTTCACTAAAATAGCAGTTACTGTCAGTTTAACTCCTTGTTTGTCGGCAATTTTCGCATAACTCTTGCGGAATTCTTCCAAGGCCGTTATATCAGCTTTATCAAATTGCGTTACATGCGGAATGGTATGCCAAGCATGGCTCAAATGTTCCGCCGTTTTATGGCGAATATTCGACATGGCTTGTCGTTCAATTGCTCCGAATTTTGAGAAATCGGGTAGCGCTACTTGATGTTGCTCAGCACGAATATGTTGAACTTCATTGCGTTGTTGATGCAATACTTTGCTGAACTCCTTCACGTCTTCGAGTAATATTCTACCGCCTGGCCCATTTCCTTTTATCTGATTCACGTCCACACCAATTTCACGTGCCAACCTACGCACTGAAGGAGCAGCAGGAGCAGCATTTTGTAAAATGGCAGGTTGATTCTCTACGGGAATAGCTTTTAAACCTTCTGTGGGTGCAGCTTTTTCAGCTACGAATACCACTTCTTTTTCTTCGATTACTTGTGCAGGAGTTTCGGCTTTTGCAGGTGCAGGAGCTGATACAACTGCAGCATTTCCAGTAACTTTGAATATCTCAGTTCCAACAGTTATTACATCGCCTTCCTTCACCAACACTTCGCTTACTTTTCCTACTACACTCGATGGAACTTCAATTGTGGCTTTGTCGGTTTCTAATTCTAACACCGATTGTTCTTCTTCTACTTCGTCGCCCACGCTTATCAATACTTTGATAATGGTTGCTTTGGCTATGTTTTCGCCTAATTCGGGCAATGTAAATACTTGAGCTACATTGGAACTTGGAGCTGGTTGGGCTTTTACAGTTTCAACAACTGCTGCGGGTTGACTAACTACTGCTGGTTGAGCTACGGGAGCCGCAACTTGTTCAGCTACAACTTCTCCTCCAGCTTCTTCCACAGTCAATATTATTTGTCCAATTTTTACAGTATCGCCTTCTGATACTTGAATAGAAACAACTTTCCCATTCATATCCGAAGGAACTTCAATGGTAGCTTTGTCGGTTTCAAGTTCTACAACCGACTGATCTACTTCGATGGTTTCGCCCACTTGTACCAAAATTTTGACAATGCTAGCCGAATTTATATTTTCACCCAACTCGGGTATTTTGAAATTTTTCATTTTCTTTTTCTTCTAAATGGTAAATCGTAAATGACTAAATAGTAAATAGATTTACGAAATCATCGGGTTTAACTTATTAGCATCAATTCCCTGTTCTTTCATCGCTTTTTTCAAATCTGTCAATTTGTATTTTCCATCTTTGTAAAGTGCATACAAAGTAGCAGCAACAATATGTTTGGCATCTACTTCGAAGAAATCACGCAAGTCAACACGACCTTCGCTTCGTCCGTAACCATCCGTTCCAAGGGTGTGTAGACGTTTAGGCAACCATTTTGAAATGGAATTTGGCAAAGTTTTTACATAATCCGAAGCAGCCACTATCACACCATCGTTATCAATCTGAGTTGAAACATAAGGAATACGTTCTTTATCAGGATTTAATAAATTGTGACGATCCACATCGAGTCCATCACGTTGTAATTCTTTGTAGCTGGTAACGCTATATACATGGCATGAAACTCCATATTTATCTTGCAGAATTTCAGCAGCTTTAAGCGTTTCATTCATTATTGTTCCACTTCCCATTAAGTTGGCCAACAAACCAGTGTTGGTTGCTTTGCCTTCTTGGAAACGATACATTCCTTTGAGAATTCCTGCTTTTACATCGCCTGGCATGGCAGGCATCGGATAATTCTCGTTCATAATGGTAATATAATAGAACACTTTTTCCTGCTCTTCGTACATACGGCGAATACCGTCGCGAATAATTACCGCCAATTCATAAGCAAAAGCTGGATCGTAAGTTACCAAACTTGGCACTGGATAAGCCAATAAATGACTGTTTCCATCCTGATGTTGAAGACCTTCTCCCGCCAATGTAGTTCTACCTGCAGTTCCTCCAACGAGAAAACCTTTGGCAATCATATCGGCTGCAGCCCACACAAGGTCGCCAATGCGTTGCATGCCAAACATTGAATAGTAAACAAAGAAAGGCATCATATTAACACCATGAGTAGAATAAGCCGTTCCAGCTGTGATAAAGGATGACATTGCACCGGCTTCGGTAATTCCTTCTTCAAGGATTTGTCCATTCACTGCTTCTTTATAATAGAGCAATAATTCTCTGTCCACTGGTTCGTAAAGTTGTCCTACGTGGGAATAAATTCCATTCTGACGGAACAAAGTTTCCATACCAAAAGTACGGGCTTCGTCGGGAACAATTGGCACAATCAGTTTGCCTATTTCTTTATCTTTTAGTAATTTAGTAAGAATACGTACAAAAGCCATGGTAGTTGAGATTTCACGACCTTCTGAACCTATATAAAATTCTTCGAAAATTTCTTCGGGCGGTGTTTTAATTGGACGTACAGTATCGCGTCTTTCGGGTACATAACCGCCTAATTCTTCACGACGTTTTTGCAAATATTTGATTTCTGGTGAATCTTCTGGTAATTTGTAGAAAGGAGCTTTCGCCACGTCCTCATCCGAAATTGGAATTCCAAAACGTGTTCTAAATTCTCTTAATTCTTCCTCGTTTAATTTTTTCTGCGAGTGTGTAATGTTTTTTCCTTCACCACTTTCGCCCAAACCATAACCTTTGATGGTATTAGCCAGAATAACGGTAGGTTGTCCTTTGTGATTAACGGCTTGTTGGTAGGCAGCAAATACTTTTTCTGGATCGTGACCACCACGACGCATTTTCTGAATTTGCTCGTCGGTCAGATGACTTACCATTTCTAATAAGTCAGGATTTTCGCCAAAAAACTCACGGCGAACCAAATCACCAGAAGCAATGGAGAATTTTTGCGATTGACCATCCACAATTTCACCCATTCGTTTTACCAAAGCTCCTTTTGTGTCGTTTTCAATCAGCGAATCCCATTCGCCACCCCAAAGTACTTTGATTACATTCCAACCAGCACCACGGAAAACGGCTTCCAATTCCTGAACAATTTTTCCATTGCCGCGAACTGGACCATCCAATCGTTGTAAGTTGCAGTTGATAACAAAAATAAGATTGTCTAATTTCTCACGTGAAGCCAAGGTAATTGCTCCCAATGATTCTGGTTCGTCAGTTTCGCCATCACCTAAGAAAGCCCAAACTTTTTGCCCAGTTGTGGGTTTAATGCCACGATCTTCGATATAACGATTGAAACGAGCTTGATAAATAGCCATGATAGGGCCTAATCCCATTGAAACAGTTGAGAATTCCCAAAAGTTGGGCATCAACCAAGGGTGAGGGTAGGAAGAGAGACCACCTTTTGGTTGCAATTCGCGGCGGAAATTATTTAATTGGTCGGTAGTGATGCGACCTTCGAGAAATGCGCGGGCATAAACGCCTGGAGCAGCATGTCCCTGAAAGAAAATTTGGTCACCATTGTGTCCTTCGCCTTTGCCTTTGAAGAAGTGATTGAAAGCTACTTCAAAAAGTGTTGCCACCGAAGCATAAGTGGAAATATGACCGCCAATCCCATTTTCGAGTTTGTTGGCTTTTACCACCATGGCCATCGCATTCCAGCGAATAATACTTTTTATATGTCTTTCAATTTCTCTATTTCCAGGATAGGGCGGTTGTTTGGTACGGCCTATTGTGTTGATATATGGCGTGTTGGCTGTGAATGGTAATTCTACACCCGCTTTATGGGCTCTTACTTGTAACTGTCGGAGTAATTCTACTACTCTATCGGGTCCCCATTGTTGCAAAACATAGTCGAGCGAATAAAACCACTCCTCATTCTCAAGTTCTTCAATATCTTTAGGTATAACCTTTAATGCACTCATTTTGATAAATTGTTTTTGATTAGTATATACATAAACAATACATAATAAATATAGTTTAATAGAGTGAGTGTATATTACTAATTATAAAAACAATAATCAAATAGATCTATCGTTTAATGTGTTGAAAATAAAATAGTTATAATAAAGGCTTTAATGGAAAATAATAGTTTGTTTTTGAAAGCTTGTGAAAGGCATGGCAAACAAAAAGAGAGTTCTTATACTTTATTTTTTTTAACGATACTATATGAGTCGTTAAAATTACCATCGAAGGAGATTTTTTGTAACTCTTGCTTTCTAAACAAATAGAAGGCTCTAGCACAAATAGTGTGAGTTATTATTCTAAATTTAATATAAATAAGGTTCATAGTATGGGGCAAATTTTGCTACTAAGGTTAAAAAATGAAGAAAAATAAGGTTCTCAAAATAAGCGTAATTAGTTGAAACACAAAAATATATTCCTTAGAAAACCTTATTTCTAAAAAAGTAATCTTAGTAGAAAACCATACCTATACAATCTTAGCCTTATTAATTTCTAAAAATATACACCCACACAAAAAAGGGTAGTACTAAATAGAATGATCTATATAAGAGAAGAAATACTGGTTAGAAGTAGCTTCATCTCCAATCCTACAAAACAATGCTCTCGCCCTGTAAATATCCATAAGCGAATCGAGCGAAATTTTGGTTCGTTTATTTGTTAGTATCAAACAATGTTGTATTAAAATCAACCAATTAAGAAAATATACCTGAAATTTCTCGGTTTTTCAGAATTATTATTTATATGTTTTTCAATGAACATAATCCACCGCATTTTAAAGCAAAATATGCAGAATTTGAAGCTAATATTTTAATTGAAAATGGAACGCTATTAAACGGCGATTTTCCTATAGCTAAATTGAAATTAGTATCGGCATGGGCTGAAATCCATAAAGAAGAACTTGTGGAAATGCGGTTTAGTAAAAATTTTCATAAAATTAATCCTTTACAGTAATGTTACGAGTAATAGAAATAGTACCGATTGCACCATTTGTATTGAGATGTAAATTCAACAATTTAGTTGTTAAAAGTTTGGAAATCAAATCAATAATAGAAAACCATAAGCATATTAATGGTGTTGAAAGTCTGCTTAATGAAGAGATTTTTAATAATGCTGGTATTGGCGAGTTTGGTGAAATTGTATGGCGTAAAATTGTTCGAGGTTCGTATAATGGGGTTGAAACTTTATGGGATTATGATATTTCGCCTGAGTATGTATATGAAAATGGTTGATTTTTATAGTTTAATCATCTATTCTTGTTAATAAATTCGGAGAGTTTCGTTAATTCTCAACTCGTTGCAAGTCAATAGCCTTATGAAAACTTAAAAACGCAAGCCAACATAAAATTGGTTTGCGTTTTTTATTTGTATATTGGAGGTGTTATGTATCCAATTTTATAAGTTGTTTGTTTTGTGGGTTTTACAGGTTGTAGTTATGAGTATTCCCGTTATAAAGTTGCTCTATCGGGAACATCAAGTCCCAATTTTTTCCCCAAACAATGTTTCCATTTTCAATATGGAATTTTACAAAATTCGACGGTTTTGCGTATTTGCTGTATTGTTGATGCGGATGGTTTTGTAGAAAGGGTTCAAAATCAATCTCTCGTACAGTACCGTTGTTGAATTCTAAATCCACCTATAGATTAGCAACAAATACAGCTTGCTGAATGAATAGTTGTCGTGCCATAGTGTTTTTATATTTGTTTTTTAGTACAAAGAAATTAATCCATTTATCAATAATGTATGCTTCATATTTTTGTATAAACTTCTGCCGTTTTTGCTTCGCTTGTTTATTTTGAGTAACTTTGCACAAAATTGCATCCCTCAAGGTTAATGTATGAGCTTGTGAAAGAAGCGAGGATGCAGAAAATTTTTATGACATTTGATAAATTAGATCTTATAGAGCCGATCTTAAACGCTCTAAAACACGAAGGTTATA
>JBBRHJ010000042.1:0-17442 GCA_038222885.1 Bacteroidales bacterium
CACGGAATTAAAAGAACTGCAATACGAATACAAGACAATCAAAAGTGAGGTGATGTTACGCAGTAAGCAGAGTGAGCTGGCCAGGGCAGTGGCTCCATTAGGTTTAAGAGAATTAACCGAACCTCCGTACGTTTTGGGAGATTCACTGAGATCGAAGCGGAATTGACGTAGTCTGCGGATCTGGACTGACTAAATTTTAAAAGTGGAATAATTAAAGAAATAATTGGAAGTAAAACGCGACATATTATGGCGGGTGTATTTGAGCTCCTTGACTATCAGCTTGAATCTTAAATGGATTTGTTGCGACCCTTATTATTTTAATTTCAGTAAATGTTTCAATATCGATAACCGAAATTGTATTGTCGTAATTTGGATAATTGAGACCACCCGAATTAGCAACATAAAGTTTTCCGTTGGCAACACAGATTCCTTCGGGATTCTTTCCTACCCGAATTACTTTATCTATCGTTAATGAAGCGGTGTCTATTCTTGCCACAGTTCCATCGAATGAGCTGACATAAGCTTTCCCTTTCTCGAAACAAATATAACGTGGCTGTCTGGCTATGCCATGTTCATCAAACATCGGTATTTGCTTAACTGAAATTCCAGTTTGCACATCCAAAACCTCAATTTGGCTCGATACGTTCACCACTACATAAAGTTTGCTTCCATACAATTCCATATCGTTTGCCGTATCGCCTAAACCACGCTTATTCGATTTAAGAAAATAGTCACTTATTGTTGTTTTTGTAGCGAAGTTGTACATCGCCAAGGTGCTATTATTCATATTGAATAATCCTTCACACAGTACAAATATCTGTGATATTTCCTTATTTTCGGGCAAAGATCCATCTGGCAATTTGTCTTGCATATCATCGCAGGAAGAGGACATTAGAATAACAATTGCACTCAGTATGAAATTATATGCGGCTGAAAACCGCAAGACCTTTACTTGTTTTAAAATATACATTTATAATGATTTACAAATTAAACATTTACTATTTAGCATTTAAGAGTTAAGGTTCTAGCACAAACTGTGTGAGTGATAAAAACTATTTGTTAATCAATGAGGACTCGAATTATACAAAGACAATAAGGGTAGACTTCTTGGGAATACCTTTGCTACTAAGGGGCTTCGCATATAAAAAAGAGGGTTTGTAAAATATGTTAATACCCTAATAAAATTTGAAATTAAACATCTTTTTTATTTATGTTGCCCCTCTATAAAGAGTTTTCAATTATGCGAAGCCCCTTAGTAGGAGTTTCATAATATGCGTAGCCCCTTAATAGCATCACAACAATAAAACAAATTCCCTTATTCCCTTATTTTTAATAATCGAATATGCATATTCATAATTTGCGTCTTTCGCGTCTATCTGACGATAGGCAGATTCAAAATACAGTTTTTAAAATTTCACTTTTACCGTCCCTCTCAACGATCGTCCTGGCATAGGAAACCATTTAACAATGGCATAATTTTCATTCATCAGATTAAGCACTTCCAAATTAAGAGTCAATTCTTTCTCGTTAATTTTAAACGTTCTCATAGCAGAAATACTATGATCAGAATAACCCGGCAGGCGATTGATATCAAAGTTTTGAAAGCCACCATATCTTTTTCCCGACCATAAAACAGAGTAAGACACATCCACCCAAGGCGTTTCAATGCCAACTTTACCTGAACCCGAGACACGTGGCGTATATGCAATTTGATGTTTGTAAGTTCCATTACCAAGAGTAGTTACATCTAACGCTCGTTGATATGTATAAGTTCCACCCATCAGAAAACCAACTTTATCCGATAATTTAAGTGTAGTTTCGGCAGTTAAATCTAATCCCGTAATTTCAACTCTTCCTACATTGAGCATACTCCACACGAATATGTTTTTAGTGGGCATGGCTATAATTTTATCTTGCACATAGTTGCGATAACCATCAACCGTTACCGACAAAAGTGGCATCCAAGCCGTAAGAGAAACCGAATATGTGATCCCCAAATTAAACTGATCCGTTGTTTCAGGTTTCAATTTTGAATTTCCTATCCGCGAATAATATAAATCGTTGAAAGTAGGCAGTCGGAAAATATTTTTATAAAAAGCACGCAACCTTAAATCCTGATTTTCAAAAGGCTTATACACAAAACTGAGAAAAGGCGAGAATCGATGTTGATTTTCGGCAGGAAACCCGACTTTTACTTGCTCATTCACTAAGGTCGACAAAATACTCGCTGTTGCTAAAAATTGATTAGAGACATATTTGGTAGCCAAAACCGTCAATAAACTGGTACGTGTAGGATTAGCAAATTCGGCATCCAAGGCATCAGTTTCAAAATCGGCTGTCATTTGATTTATAAAACCATCAGAGGCAAACGAAAAGGACAAATTTTGAAAAGCTTTGTAAAGTAAAGAAGCTGAGGCGTAATATTCGTTTTGCTTGTAAATACTTTCCATGCGACCGAGCTCGTTCAAGTAAGTAGTATCCAAATAATGCAACATACCATGATTATACTTAGCATTGAGTTGAAGCGAAAGTAGTTTGTTGAAATCTTTTTCGTAATGCGCCTGCGTAAAAAAAGTAGCATCCCATACTCGTTGCGAAGAGAAATTGTCAGTATTGTACAAAATTGTTGCGCCTGGCAATCCTCGTTCAGAGCTGTAATAATAAGCTTTTAGGTAGGCCGATTCGTTTTCTGAGAAAGTGCCATAAACAGCACCTTCGAGTCGAAGATTCTTTACATCGGTATTTTTGCGAGTTTCACGAGATTCAATTCCTGAACCCAAATAGCTATAATTGAGCAAATAAGGATATTCACCATTCGCCGAGAGCCATTCGCCACTGAATGAAGTTGAAAATTTAGAGTTAATTTTTTGTTGCACTAAAAAGGAAGGATTCAACAAACCAAAAGATCCAGTTTTGAACGAAATTTGGCCATTTGTAGTTTTTGAACCGTGGAAACGAGGCGAAAGTGTACGAATGTTCAAAACCGCTGCCGAAGCAAATAACCTAGCAGGCTGAAAGATATTGTCACTTTGTCCATTGTTGAGCGAAAGCATATCCACATTATCAAGCGAAAAACGTCCAATATCAATCTGTCCTGTTTGACAATCGGTAATCGTAATTCCATCGTAACTTACTGCCGTGTGAGCCGCTCCCAGGCTACGTACTGAAATGGTTTTCAATCCACCAATGCCACCATAATCTTTCACCGCAACACCCGAGAAATATTTCACGGCATCCGAAACTTGGAGGGCGTTGAGTTTTTCTATTTGTTTAGATGAGAGGATCTGTAAAGGAGCGGATGAACGGATTTCGGAATTTCGATATTTCTCCACCACTGTAATTTCGGCAATGCGATAGACTTTGGTGGTATCGAGTTTTTCGGCAGCACAAAGTTGAAACAGTCCCAAAGTGAAGGCCGAAACGAGTAAAAGAATACCTGAAAATATTGAAGAATTAAAACGCATACAACACTATTTGTCTAATTATAAACCAAATAGCCTGCAAGTAAAAGGAAAAAACAACAAAGCACAGTTGAAAACGCTGATAGCAATATTGGTTTTTAGCTCCATCCTCGAAAGCTTAAAAAACAGATTATGCATGGCAGGTCTTCTGACTTACTCCGGATTTTGAACGCCTTCCCGTTTTCGGACGACAGACATCAGTGGACAGACTACGGAAAAAGATTCCAATGGTCAGTTGTCCGCCGTCTGTTGTCTACTAACAGTGGCAAAAGTATTGTTCAAAACATTTAACCCTTATATTAAACCTCCCTTTTGGGGAGGTTGGTGGGGCTTTGAGCTTACAGCAGCGGGACTGCTCAGGATTTACACCTGATTCCCTTTTCATCACTTCTCGTCGGTAAACGATGGTGAACCAATGCGAGTGCAAAGGTATTAAAATATTGTGATTTACAATATGTCAAATAAGAATCCTCCTTTGCCTATTCAAAAAAGATTAAAAATTTATTTCTATAAAGCATTTTGAATTGTATTATATTTTCACAAAATCATTTATACAATCGGCTGAATTTCATTGAAGATTCAGCCGATTGCTTTTTTGTAATGTAAAATCAAAATTGATTCTTTACTGTGGCACTCTCATATACAAAATTTTATACTGATAATTATGATTTCAACTTTCGAAATCATAATTTCTGATTTGTTATCATTTCGCAAATTCTTTCACTTTATGTTTAGTCAATTATTCCTATATTGTTTTTAATTTTCTAAACTATATAGTTAGTTTGTATGTTTGTAAAATGTAATCATTATAAAATTAAAATAAATATGATACAAATATCTAAGCACAGCAGTGTATTAATAGGAAAATTATAGTTTAAAGTTCATTCACGATTAAAAATAGAAATGCTTATGAAAAAAAAGAAGTTTAGTTTTATTCTCTTATGCCTAATTATTGCTTCAGGTATTCAGGCACAGGAAGTTATTAGTGTTATTGGGGGAAACATGACCGGCGCAGGCGGAAGTGTGAGTTTCTCTTCTGGGCAAATTGCCTTTGCCTCATATTCGGGTACCGGTGGAAGTATTGACGAGGGTGTACAGCAGTCCTTTGAGATTTATATCACAACGGGATTAGAAAATGCAAAAGATATTACATTATCATCGAGTGTTTACCCTAATCCTGCTACTGAACACATTAGTTTAAAGATTAATGATTCGAATCTTTTTACAAAATCAACACTAATTTATCAATTATTTGATATAAATGCTGTGTTGATTCAGGAAAATAAGATTAGTGATACTACAACTAATATCAACCTACAAAATTTGAATCCTTCTACCTATTTCTTGAAGATTATTCAAGATAAAACAGAAAAAATTACCTACAAAATTATAAAAAAATAAAATTATGAAAAAATCTATTTCTTTTTTGGTGGCCATTTTTACAGTGCTTACAATAGCAGCTTCTGTACCACAAAAAATCAGTTATCAGGCTGTTGTTCGTAACAGTAGTAATAACTTAGTAGTCAGTTCAGGTATTGGTATGCAAGTTAGTATTTTGGAAGGGAGTGTTAACGGAACGGCTGTTTATATTGAACGCCATTTCCCAACAACAAATGCCAATGGACTTGTCACCATACAAATTGGGGCTGGAACTGTAGTTAATGGCACTTTTTCAACCATAGACTGGTCATTAGGAACTTATTTTATTAAAATTGAATATGATCTGAATGGTGGTGCAAATTACAGCATTTCAGGAACAAATCAGTTATTAAGCGTACCCTATGCTATATATGCTGAAACAGCAGGGAATGGTGTAACTGCTGCTTTGACTTCGCAAATTACATCACTTGCTACACAACAAACTACAAGCAATGCTAATATGTTAACATTGCAAAGTCAAATTAGCTCTATTAATGCAGATATTACTAATATTACTAATTCAATAGTCTCATTACAAGTAAGTTCGACAGCAACAAATGCTCAACTTACAAGTCTTCAAGCAAATGTTACAGCTCTTCAAAACATTGTTAATGCTTTGCAAGTTACTGTTATAACTCTTCAAACTAATGTAGCTTCTCTCACTGCTAATCAAGCCACAACTAATACGAGATTGGCTGCCATTGAGTTATATATTAGTAATCACCCATAAAGAATATGAGTAAAGTAAATATCATTAGTTTTTTTTAGGCAATCGGCTGAATTTCATTGAAGAAATTCAGCCGGTTTTTATATTTATTGTGTTGAAAAAAAACTAGCTTTTTACAAAACCCCCTTCGTACTTGACAATTCATACTGATAAGTATCGCGTTTTACAGCCATTTGAGAGGATAAGAATTTATTTTTGTCAATTTCAAATTTATACTTTATTGCATTAAAATAAAAACATATCTTTGTATTATCATTCAATTAATTCGTACATTGTATCGACAATTTCATCTTATATTTTCAAAAAGCATTGACTTTTATTATTAACTATTTTTGTGGAAGTAATGGAATTACAACTTATTCAAAACAAGATTTATGAAATTAGGGGACATAGAGTAATGATTGACAGAGATTTGTCAGAAATGTATGCTGTAGAAACACGGGTGTTAAACCAAGCGGTTAAACGAAATTTTGAAAGGTTTCCAAATGACTTTATGTTTCAATTAACAGATATTGAATTTCAACATTGGAAATCACAATTTGTGATATCCAATGCAATCAAAATGGGGTTGCGCAAGAAACCATATGTTTTTACAGAGCTTGGAGTAGCAATGCTCAGCAGTGTGTTAAACTCTAAAACTGCCATCCAGATTAACATTAGAATTATGCGTGCATTCGTTGCCATTCGTCAATCACTCACAAATCAGCCTATTATTCAGTTTGATCAATTACAAATTGAATTTAATGAACTTAAAACATATCTCGAAGACGTATTTACAGACTACAATGACATAAACGATGATACACGAATGCAGATTGAGCTCATTAACGAGTCGTTGGCACAATTACAAACTGACAAAAAATTGAATGACAAACCTCGAAATAAGATAGGATTTATAACTGAAGAAGATTGAATTTTATTTTCACTCAAAAGCATTTCATATCAATGTCTTACGTTTTAAACAATCGGCTGAATTTCTACAAAGAAGTTCAGCCGATTCTAATATTTATCACATAGAAAAACCATAATAGCATTCTACCTTCAACTAATTTCGGAACAAACATATCAAAATACTTTTATCTATTCTTAAACATTTTGCAATCTTTTTCATTATCTAATTACAACATTCTACATTGAAAATTAAAACACGATATATGTTAAGAGATATCCGCAAGAGTTATGAGTTTTCGACCTTGACTGAGGAAAATATAAGTAAAAACCCTTTCGAGCAGTTTCAAATTTGGTTAAACGATGCGACTAATAGTGAGGAACTTGAACCAACGGCCATGGTGGTTTCAACTGTGGACAATGATTTACAGCCACATTCAAGAGTGGTTCTGTTGAAAGATTTCAATGATAAAGGTTTGGTTTTTTACACAAACTATGCTGGCGCCAAAGCCACACAAATAGCAACTAACCCAAAAGTATCAGTCCTTTTCTTTTGGCAAAACTTAGAGCGACAAGTAAGAATAACAGGAATAGTAGAGAAAGTATCGGAAAAAGAATCGAATGACTACTTTAAATCGCGCCCCATCGACAGCCAGCTTGGTGCATGGAGTTCGGCTCAAAGTACTGTGATTCAGAATCATGATTTGTTAGACGAAAGATTCGCTTATTACAAAAACAAATTTGGAAATGATATTCCACGCCCTGAACATTGGGGAGGTTTTGTGATTCGTCCACAGAGTTTTGAATTTTGGCAAGGAAGACAAAATCGCCTTCACGACCGGATATTTTTCAGTAAAACTGAGGAGGATTGTTGGAAAATAGACAGATTGGCACCATAAAAGGAGACAAAAGAACCAAGAGCCAAGATTTAAAGACAAAAGTAAAAAGATAAAAGATTAAAGAAGAAGGACTGATTTTGATGTTTTAGCTAGTAAAATTCAATTTCCAGGTACTATTTAAACACTGACTAACAGATATTTAAACCATATATTTAATAATCAATAAGTTTAGACTATCTTTGTAGCCTTAATTTTCAACAAAAACTCCATGCAATTTACCGATTTTAACCTCACTACGCCATTACTCAATGCACTTTCGGATCTAAAAATTTCCACACCAACCACCATACAGCAAAATGCATTTTCGGTAATTATGTCGGGGAGAGATGTGGTGGGAATTGCACAAACTGGAACTGGAAAGACAATAGCATATTTGCTTCCTTGTTTGCGACAATGGAAATTCAGCAAGGAAAAACACCCAACCATTTTAATTGTAGTTCCTACCCGTGAGCTTGTATTACAAGTAGTTGATGATGTAAAACAATTGACAGAATACATGAACATTAGGGTTGCTGGCGTCTATGGTGGAGTAAATATGATACAACAAACACCATTGTTAAATGCTGGTTTGGATGTGCTGGTAGCTACTCCTGGTCGCTTGTTGGATTTTGCGTTGAATGGAACATTGAAACTTAAATCGATTAAGCATTTTATAATCGACGAGGTGGACGAAATGCTCAATCTTGGTTTTCGTCCACAATTAATTCGTGTTATCGATTTATTACCAACTCGCCGCCAAAACTTGATGTTTTCGGCAACGATAACCAATGAATTGAAAAATTTCATTGCCGATTTCTTTATCGATCCTATGGAAATAGAGGCAGCACGTACTGGAACGCCACTTGAAAACATCAAACAAGCTGGGATTAAAGTACCTAACTTCAATACGAAGATCAATTTATTGAAATTCCTGTTGAATAATCATGATGAATTTTCAAAAGTGCTAGTTTTTGTTTCGACCAAGAAATTAGCGGATGATGTATTTGAAGCAGTAGCGCCTTCGTTTCCTGAAAAAATAGGAATTATTCATTCCAACAAATCACAGAATAACAGAATTGATACTTTTAGATCATTCAATAACAACACTTTATCTGTTTTGATTGCGACTGACCTTGTAGCACGTGGACTGGATTTTGACGAAATAAGCCATGTGGTAAATTTCGACATTCCTGAAATTCCTGAAAGTTATATGCACCGCATAGGTCGTACGGGTAGAGCTGACAAAAAAGGGGTGGCCTTAGCTTTTATTGCTAAAAAAGACAGTGAAAGTCGGACAGCCATAGAAGAATTGATGGGACGTAAAATCCCAATGATGAAAATGCCCGAAGAAGTGGAGATTTCAAACGAACTCACCTTGGATGAATTGCCACAAATCAATATGAAAAATGCATTGACTTCAATTCCTAAAAAGCAAGAAGAAGGTGGTGCTGCATTTCACGAAAAGAAGGACAAAAACAAGAAAGTTAATATGAAAGTTCGCCGTAAAGACGCCATGAAAAACAAGTACGGCAAACCAAAGTCCCGCGGACAAAAAAGGAAATAGAACAACTTTCAATTTAGTTATTTGAAAAGAAATTAGTATTTTTGCAGCCTAAAGAAGTATGTATTTTATAGAATAACGTTGAATATCCCCATAATATGAGTCTTGTAGAAAGAATAAAATCTGCCAAATCCACTGCATTTTCGTTTGAATTATTGCCACCACTTAAAGGAAATGGAATTGATGGCGTGTACAGAACCATTGATACATTGCGTGAATTTGATCCACAATATATTAACATCACCACCCATCGCAGCGAGTTAGTTTTCAAAGAAAGAGAGAACGGGCTTTTTGAGCGTGTTGCTGAGCGTCATCGTCCAGGAACGGTTGCTATTGCGGCAGCTATTCAAAACAAGTATAAAATAACGGTCGTTCCGCATATTATAAGTAGTGGTTTTAGCAGAGAGGAAACTGAATACGCATTGATAGATTTACAATTCTTGGGAATAACAGATTTGTTGCTATTGCGAGGTGATAAAGCCAAACATGAAAAAGCCTTCTCGCCTATCGGACATGCTTATGCCACTGAACTTCAAGAGCAAGTGAATAACTTTAATGCTGGCCTTTTTTTGGATGGTGCAGCCATGAAATCGGTTTCACCATTTTCTTACGGAATGGCTTGTTATCCAGAGAAACACGAAGAATCGCCCAACTTGGAAACTGACTTGATTTATGCTAAGCAAAAGGTCGATGCAGGAGCTGAATATTTAGTTACACAAATGTTTTTTGATAATAGCAAATACTTCGATTTTGTAGATAAATGTCGAGCGATTGGGATTATGGTTCCTATCATTCCGGGACTGAAACCAATTACTTTTATGAATCAGTTAACGGTGCTGCCTAAAATTTTTCACACTGACATACCTGTTGATTTTGCGAATGAATTGAGAAAATGTACAACTGATGCACAAGCCACCGAAGTGGGCGTAGAATGGTGTATTGCTCAGGCCAAAGATTTGATTGCTAAGGATGTGAAGAGTATTCATTTTTATAGCATGATGGCAACGCAGAGTGTGAAGAAAGTGGCGCAGGCGGTGTATTGAAGCCCCCTAAATCCCCCAAGGGGGAGTTGAAGAGTTTGGAATTCAAAGAGTTTAGTGTTTAGCGTTTAGTGTTAAATTTAAAGAGTTTGGGATTTGAAAAGTTTGGAATTTGAAAGAGTAAATGACTTTGGCACATCATATTAAATTTTTTATGAGCCATAAAATATCTTTGCCTCGGCCTTTGCCTAATTTACTTTCTTTCTCGTTTACTATCATTCACCCTTAATTTTTATTAAACTGATAGTAGTATTTTCTTTTCGTTTGTTTACAAAGGTAAAGGGCTGTGTTTTAATTAGAGATTAGCTTACTTTATACTTTTTAAGTAATGGAAATAAAATAATGTCGTATTAATAACCTCATAATCTATTGATAATCATCTGCTTCATAAATAGTAAATGGTAAATCATTAGATGGTAAATACTTAAAGTTTCAATGATATGAGTTTTATATTTTTTATTATTTTTATTGTCTTTGTGTTCGGAGTAATTATCTTATTCTCGATATTGGGTGTAATACGTACTGTTTTGAGTGCTATTTTTGGCATCGGACGACGAAAAACCAACTACCAAACTGAGCCTAATCAGCAATATAACTCTAATAATTCCAACCACAACGACCATAAAAACAAGGTATTTGAATCCAGCGAGGGTGAATATGTTGATTATGAAGAAGTAAAAGATAAATAGATGCTCAAATCAATGGCTTCTCAAATAACAAACTCCACTTCCTTGAAATAAAACTTCAAGATTTCATCAGTTGTAGTTTCCAATTCAAGTTGTCCATCGGGAAAAACATTGCTAATCTGGGCATCAAAAACTTGATTTTCAGCCCTGAACTTATAAAAACCTTTACCACGATACAAATTTTCAAGGTACTCTTCCCTAATTACCGCAACATCATTTGAACGGTATAACTGCTCAAAACCAATCAATATCATATCCAGTATTTCATTTACTGGTAGTTCTTTACCAACGATATTGAATAGTGAAACTGGATTTGGTGCATTGCTAACAAAGATTTCCTGATTCACATTAATGCCCACTCCAATTATCATCCACTTAATTTTATTCGCCTGTAATGTGTTTTCAATCAGTATTCCAGCTGTTTTTTTATCGTTCCAATAAATATCATTAGGCCACTTAATACTAAAACCTTTGGCGTACTGATCCAACACTTTTTTGATAGCCAAACTAATCATCTGTGAAACGATAAATTGCTTATCAATAGCAATATGCGTGGGTTTTAGTAACAGACTGAATAAAAGATTTTTACCCACTTCGGATTCCCAACTATTGCCTTGTTGTCCTTTGCCTATGCTTTGGAAGTTAGTTTGTAAGACGAACATTTCAGGTAAAACTTCCGTTGTTAAACGTTTACGAATAAGGGCATTGGTTGATTCTGTTTGGTCAATGAATTCAATAATGGGCTTTTGCATCATATTTTAGAATGAGATTCTACTCCTAAGAAAAATTAATTTTCAGACAGGATTTACAAGATTTACAGGATGAATAATTTTTTTTATTATATTTCAATGTCGTTTAGTTAGTGATAGTATAAGAAATTGTCCGTAGGACATTAATAACCATAGTTTTAAATTAACAAATCTGTTTGATTTCCCGTAGGGAACTAACCTATTTATCCACTACGTGGAATCATATTTTTGTACCGAATTTTTTCTATTGAGATTAATTCCCTACGGGAAAGTTTATTCTGTAAAATCTAAATCCTTAACTTAACGACATTGATTTTTAATTTGTAAATTCTTTTTTGCTATTTGGAAATTTGAACTAAAAAATTCTCAATCTTTTGGGTAACTTCCTTCGAACTCCCATTGGAATTATTGACTAAAATAGCAAAGATTAAGGACTTGTTTTTGGTATCAATATAACCAATATAGGATTTTACACCAGAAATGGTTCCGCTTTTGGCATGGACTTTCGATTTTAGAGATGTATTATTCAAGAATGATTTCATGGTGCCACTTTCGCCTGAAACAGCTAAACTCTCATAAAATTCCTCAGAATATTTACTTTGAGTTTTCATGTAAGTCAACAGTTTCACGAAAAACTCAGCTGACACTGCATTGGTGGGCGAAAGTCCCGATCCATCTGCTTGAAAAAGCTGGTCAATGGGTAGTCCTTTTGATTTCCAAAAAGTACGAATATTTTCAATGGCTTGTTTGTTGGTAGCTGGTAATGTGGGTTTTGTGCCAATCAATTTGAATAGATATTCCGCAAAATGGTTATTACTATTGATATTTGTCTCGTTGATGATCTCGATTAAACTCGGCGAAAAGTGGGTGAATATTACTCGATTATTATCAAGTTTTAAAGCGACTTTTAAATTTTTATCTAACACTTTTATTCCATTTACTTGTAATCTTTCCTTCAACTGTTTAACCAAAACATCTGCAGGATTCGGGATATCAGCTTTCACCAGAAAGTCAGTTCTATTGGAAGGAATTTCACCCGTTACGAGTCGATTGTTCGAAAATGGAGCTCCAAAAAAATACGCGTTATCAGAACTTATAGCGGCACTTTTTACTTGATTATCAATCATTAAACCATCAATGACTGGATCGGTTTTTATAATACTGGTTTTTGTTCCTACTCCGCTCGATTTGAAATACACACACAAAGTATTGTCTAAATACGAAATACCGTGAATCCCAGGAGCGTAATAATTCCCCATATCTTCCCAAGTCCATTTCCTATTGATTACTTCATTGTCGAAAATATCGTTGATGACAATGATTTGACCCTGAATTGTATTTATACCAGCCAATCGAATCACTGAAACCCATTGGTTTAAAAAATATTTATCGCCTAATTTATCTGAGCCCAATGTAGGATCACCTCCCGCACGGATGTATAAATTGCCATTCAAAACGCTGTCATTTGAAAGAGTTCCATCGGTTTCAAGCCTTGTTTCAAATTTGTAGTCAACACCAAAAAGTTCTAAAGCAGTAGCAGTAGTAATCACTTTCATAGTGGAGGCTGTAGTTGCTGCATTTTTACTTCTGTAACTTCCAACGGTTTTTCCAGTAGATAAATCATTCACCAAAATACTGATGTTCGCACTGACCATCAGTTTGTCGTTCGTAAACTGCTGAATGGGTGTTTGAGCATTTAATAAAAGCGTGAATAAAAGTAAGGTAAGTGATATAATGGAATGTTTCATATTTATTTGAGCTTATTTTTTATCTGATTTACAAAAATAAGATAAATTTTCATAGTCTGTACAATTGGAAGTTAGTATTATTGAAAAAAACAAACTGTTTATAGTATTTGCGAAAAGCAAAAGTTCTGAATAATGTATAAAAAAGACATTGATAAATTTATCAGCTCTTCTCCTTTGTATCTTTTTGAGGTGCTAACATATTTATTGAGATGAAGCATAAAATCATTTCAATTAAGGTTTACGATTTCATGTTTAGGTTTTCGTATTATTAATAAGGGGGTGGGAAGGGAATTCATCTCTGCCCTACTAAGGGGGCTAAAGCCATATTAGAAAACCCTTATTCTTTATATTGAAACCCTTAGTAGCAAATAGATTAGCAGGAAATCTTCCCTTATTGTTTTTTTTAAAATGAGAGTCTTTATTGATTTTGAATAATAGAAAAGAATTTCTCATATTTCACAATATTCATAGTAGAACCAATAATTTTAGTTCCAGATTTTTTTTCATCGAAGCACGAAAAAAAGGAATAATCCTTTTATAGTTATCGCATTTTTCTTGTTGTAAATTACTAATTTTGCGCAAAAATAAACGACATTGAAAAAATTTAGTAGTTATCAGGTAAATCCAATGTATGGATTTTTGGCGGTTCTTTGTGTTGCATCAGCATTGGGAAATCAGGGTTGGCAAACCTTATTTAATAATTTTGCGGTGGAAAAAGCTGGTGCAAATTCTATTCAAGTAGGTACTATTCAGTCTTTTCGTGAGATTCCTGGCTTTCTTACATTTTTTGCCGTTTATATATTGCTTGTAGTTGCCGAACATCGATTTGCAGTTTATTCCATACTTTTATTGGGTGTTGGAGTTATGATTACGGGTCTTTTTCCGAGTTTCTTGGGCTTAATTCTTACCGGAGTTCTGATGTCTATCGGGTTTCATTTTTTTGAAACTGCCAATCAATCGCTTACTTTGCAGTACTTCTCCCCCGAACGTGTTCCCTTAGTGTTGGCCAAATTTAGGAGTTTTACAGCATTGACGAATATTGCTGCAGGCCTTTTTATCTGGTTGATGGCTGGGTTTTTATCATACCAATGGATGTTTTTTGTAATAGGTGCTTTGGTGTTTTTGGCTGGAATATATTCCTTGCGCAAAAATCCTGTAGATGAATTACTACCGCCACAACACAAAAAACTGATTCTGAAACATAAATACTGGCTGTTTTATGTATTGAATTTTTTGAGCGGTTCGCGTCGTCAAATCTTCATGGTATTTGCCATTTTTATTTTGGTGCAGAAATACCAGTTTTCCATCACGCATATTACCATTCTTTTTGTAGCAAACAATATAATCACTTTTATACTAAGTCCTTATATCGGGAAAGCCATCAATCGTTACGGAGAGCGAACCATGCTCACCGTGGAATATATTTTTCTGATTTTGGTGTTTCTGGGCTATGGTTTAATTGAGAATGAAATAGTAGTTACCGCACTTTATATTGTCGATAATTTGTTTTTCAGCTTTGCCATTTCCATCAATTCATTTTTCCGCAAACAAGCCGAACCAGCAGATATCGCGCCTTCAATGGCCGTAGGTTTTACAATTAATCACCTCACAGCCGTTTTTCTGCCAGTTCTTGGTGGAATGTTGTGGGTGTATAATTGGCGCATTCCATTTTTGGGAGGAGCTTTTCTGGCCCTTTTGTCGCTTATATTTTCTCGTTTTGTACCTTCAAAAGAAGACCTAAATGCAACTGCCTCTTTAGTGAAAAATAATTAGAATCATTCAGTTTGCGTACTAACTGCCCAATAATTTCCTTCAAAATTATAAAATGTTCTTGCAGCCGCACGATTCTATCTTATGGTTGGTTGTCAGGAAGCAAAAAAATAGATACTATTCTTTCGACTGGCAAGAACTGCATTTTTAATAATAGCAGTCAGTTGGCACTCTTTATTAGAATAGTTCGTTTACTTTTTGTAGAAATTTCGTATTTGAAAATTGCAAGAGTTTTATGATTCAAAATCCTTTTAAATCAAGCTCTTCAGTACCCGCTCGGAGAATTGGTTTGCCCATTTTTTTCTGAATAACCTTAAAATGATGTTCTTCTTCGGCAGAAATAAATGAGAATGCTTCGCCTGGGGTTTCGGCCCTACCTGTTCTACCAATTCTATGGATATAATCTTTGGGCGATCGAGGCAATTCATAATTTATCACATAAGGCAAAAACTCAATATCAATCCCACGCGACATTAAATCAGTAGCCACCAATACTTGAATAGCTCCCGATTTAAAATCATTCAAAGCTGCTTTTCGAGCGCCTTGACTCTTTTTGCTATGAATGGCCGACGCCTTAATTCCATTTTTTCTAAGTTTGTCCGAAATACTGTCTGCCCTGAAAACCGAAGATGCAAATACCAACACTTGTTTCATATCCTTGGTTTTGATGAGGTAACGCAACAAAGGACCTTTCTTCTCTTCTGTTACAAAATAGGCCAATTGCGATATTAATTCGAAATTATCTATAACTTCCTTTTCTATTTTTATGACAACAGGTTCGTCTAATATCATTTGTCTAATCAAACTTACATCCACATTCAGCGTGGCCGAAAAAAGCAAGTTCTGACGTTTTTTTGGCAAGAGATTAAATATTCTATTCATCTCTTCTTTGAAACCAAGGTTCAACATTTTATCTGCTTCGTCCAGTACCAAAGTTTCAACGTCAGTTAGGTGAACCGCTTTGTTCTCAATTAATTCCAACAATCTACCTGGAGTTGCGACCAACACATTTACGCCTTGCAATGATATCATTTGCGGATTGATTGACACGCCACCATATACAGCCATCACTTTAACACGTTCGGGCAAACCATGTATGTAATTCAGAAAAACTTCGCTTACTTGAATAGCTAATTCACGGGTTGGAACAAGAACAAGTACTTGTATGTGCCTGTTTTTTAATTCTTTTGCTTTTTGAAGATTGGTGAGGATGGGCAATACGTAACTCGCAGTTTTCCCTGAACCCGTAGGAGCAATTCCCAACAGATCTTTTTTGCTTAATATTGCAGGTATCGCCTCTATTTGAATAGGGTAAGGCTCAGTGATATTTTGATTGGCAATTGTTTTTAATAATGCAGGTGTTAACCCTAAAGTTGAAAATGACATAAGTGTAAATGTTTGTTGATGTATAAGGCAATTGCCATGTTGCAAAGATAAGTAAAATAAGGTAGGAATGTTTTTTTAGTTGAATGGATGGAATATCTTAGATCAAAAGATTTTAGGTAATGTTAGTCGATTTAGAACTGTCCGTCAATTTAAAAACTGACCATGGATGTCACACAATGCAATCATGTGGCAGCAGGGGTTCTTGTTGTAGAGACGCAGCATGCCACGTCTCTACATGCCACGTCTGTAAGGATGGGTAGGGAATGCGTTGAAAATCTATTTATTTGAATATGGAAGTCTGGAGACTTCCTTTTAACTTCGACATAGCGAAAGACGCTATGCCGAACAAATGCAGCATCTTAAACGCTAAGGTCAACGGGAGTGCGACAAGCTACGTACAACAGAGGCGTTGTTATTTCAAATATATTTCATCTCTAACATAAGTGTTGTTCAACCAAAAGCAATGTTTTGTGTATTCTTCCGCTTTTGTCAGTTTGTCTTTTGTCGGCAAAGCGTAAGTGTCTAATGCGTTTTTTGCGTGTGGTCGTACATGTGAAACGGAATTAAATGATTTGTTCGGGAAATTCGTATATCGAATTCCATTTACTATTTCTTTTACAATTTCACCTTTAGCTACAATTTTTTTAGTTTTCGACCATACTTTTTCTGCTTTTTTAATGTCAGAATATGGCATATTCCAAAACTTGACTTTTCTTAATATAAGTTCTTCTTTTTCAAACTGATAGAATACAAATAAAAACTTATGTTCCAATATGTTTTTGAAATTCGAATCATCCCAATCTTCGTTAATAATCTCTTCATATTTAAAATTTGCAAACGAAAGATCTTCTTTTGGTAAATTATTTTCTTTAAGTCTAACCGTTTTTACTGTAATTTCAGCTTTTTCAAACTCCTCAATGTTTTTGTTAAGTTCAATTCCTAAAATTACGTTTGTCAAATTTGCATAGAAACTTTTTGCTTTCGTATTTATTTCTGTTTTGGTTTTTTTGAGTATTTGTTGAACTGTTTTCCCATAATAAGGTTTGAACTTTGAAATGACAATTTCCTCAATTGTTTGTTTCTGTGCAATTTCAGTCGAAGTAATCAGTTTACCATAATTTCCGAGTGC